>NZ_VPCW01000002.1:0-211486 GCF_013418015.1 Acinetobacter sp. YH12211 | reverse complement strand
GTGATCTTGCTTAGATCGTAACGTCTGTGATTTTTTGGGGTTCTATCTGCGACTAAAGTGCCTTCCTCATCCCATCTTCTTAGGGTTTGGATGGAAACACCCAGTGTTTTAGCTGCAACGCCAATACCAACATATCTACTCATTTGTATATAATAATATAGAAATAGGTAGATTTCAACTAGCAGTTATTAACCCTTTCGGCTTGTAAAATCAGCTCAAGCTGCCAAACAAGTATCCATCGTCATGCGACCAACAGTTTTGTTTAAGAACTGCGCATTTAAAATAGCAACCAAAACTTATACTAGATAAGCCATCTATACTATGTGGGATCAGCATTTTTCAAAAATACATCAGATAAACAGTAAGTTATTTAATTTTTATAGTGAAGATTAAAATAGCCTACAAACACATATCATAAAAAATATTCATATGACCTATAAAATAAATTAGAAAATCATAGCTCGATCTACTAAAATCGCTTTCTTTTGTTTACATCTTATTTCTCTCCCATGACGAATTTACGCACACGGGATATTATTGCCTTGGGTTTTATGACCTTTGCGCTGTTTATTGGTGCAGGTAATATTATTTTCCCACCTATCGTGGCACAGCAAGCGGGCGAGCACGTCTGGCTTGCTGCGCTCGGTTTTCTCATTACCGCAGTTGGCTTACCCGTGATTACCATTATGGCGTTGTCACGTGTCGAAGGTTCTATACAAATTTTAAGTTCGCCTTTAGGCAAAATCGCGAGCTTAATTTTAACAGTCGTCTGTTATTTAGCGGTTGGCCCGCTTTTCGCCACACCACGTACCGCTACCGTATCTTATGAAATTGGTTTCTCTGCCTATTTTGGCGATTCCGCGAGCACCTTATTCATTTATAGCGCCATCTATTTTGCCTTGGTGATGTTAGTTTCACTGTATCCACACAAAATTTTAGATACAGTGGGCTATGTACTTTCCCCGCTTAAAATTCTGTCATTACTAATTTTAGGCATCACTGCATTTATTATTCCGACAGGTACAATTTCACCTGCCATTCACAATTATGTGAACAGTCCTGTATCTGAAGGCTTTATTAACGGTTATCTCACTATGGATACCTTAGGTGCATTGGTATTCGGGATTGTGATTATTAATGCAATTCGTTCACGTGGCGTAACTGATAAAAAACTCATCACCCGCTATGCGGTATGGGCAAGTTTAATTTCAGGGATCGGTTTAACTTTAGTTTATCTAAGCCTATTTAAACTGGGGATGGGCAGTCACGATGTTGCCGCCAATGCCAGTAATGGTGCAGTCATTTTACATGCCTATGTGCAACATGCTTTTGGCGGATTTGGCTCGGTATTTTTAGCTGCAATGATTTTTATTGCCTGCATGGTTACGGCAATTGGACTGACATGCGCATGTGCTGGATATTTTGAGCAAATTACTAAAATTCATTATCGCCGTTGGGTATTTATTTTAGTGGGCTTTGCCTTTGTTATTTCCAATCTTGGACTCACCAAACTCATTGCAGTTTCAGTGCCTATTTTAAGCGCGATTTATCCACCTGCAATTGTGGTCATTCTACTCAGCTTTTTCTGGGGATTATTCCGTATTCCAACCCGCGTGATTGCACCTACTGCCGCAGTTGCATTGCTCTTTGGCATCATTGATGCAATGAAGGCCGCAGACTTAGCTAGATTCTTGCCAACCACACTGACCAATTTTCCCCTGAGTGAACAAAACCTCGCTTGGTTGATTCCTGCATTACTGATTTTTGTATTCGCTACAATTCATGATCGAATGAAAAAATAGCCAGTACGGACTTCGAGCTCGGCTATTTTTTCAAGTCATGCTCTATTTTCGAGCTGTATTGTATTAAAGTCGTGTTTTATCCAAATACGAATTTAAGTTAGACAATAATTGTCAGGTTTTACCCAAACCCGCACTTATTGTTTCTTGTGCTAAAACTGCCTCTTTTTAAGGCAATTTATCAGTCATGATAATAGCAACCCAAATAATTATTTGGTATAAATAAACAAATGAAATTAAAATATTTTCAATAAAAAACTAAAACAAAATAAATCATTCACCCATTTTAAGCAGAGCTCAAATTAACGCTAAAGTCGTATAGTCGCCCTCAAAATTAGCTGGCATAAAATATGCAAGTACGATTGAAATCGTATTTAAATGGCTTAAAAAACACACTACTTTTTATTATTTTGTAAATAAATGATAACAAATAGTAGTATTTCATATGAAAATGATGTTTTTTATCAAAATATGACTATAAGGGCTTGAAATAGTTTGCTAAACAAGGTAGAACAATAAAACCAATCTGACTAAAATGCTCTGATTTTAGTGATTTATAACAAGGAGGGATGGAGATGTTTTCACATTTCAATACGCAAGTCTTCATTAACGCTCTGAAGGCTAACCAAAATCTAGTTACTTTTTTAAGCACCACTTTTGCACTGATGCTGACCCTATTGCTCCAAGGCTCAATTCAAGGCAACTTGAAACCAACCTATTTTTTATATGCCTTATTGGTATGTATAGCCTTTGCGATTTGGACATCCATTGACCAAAAGTTTCGTGAACATAAAAACGTAGAAGTTCATTAATCATACCCTAGCACCCACTCATTTTAGCTTTTTCGCTTTCACTTTGCGGCAGATGGATCACTCCTCTGCCGCCAAACTCAAAAAGTAGATTCTAATCATCATTCCTGATCTACAGCAAAAATCTCAAAATCTTCTACGGGCTACCAAGAAAAAATTAAACTGAGCAATTAAAATTACAACAATCCATAGATTGCGCCAAGCAATAACACACTAGTCCCACCCAATTCAGCCACAATCAATAACAGCATCACCAAACTCATGCACCAACTTGGCAATGTCCATGCTGCAATTTGATGCGGTTGTTTAAATTGATTAGTGGTATCTTTAAGCAATCCATGCAAGATATAACTCAGAATAGAAAAGCTAAAAAATACTAAATTTAGAATCACAGAAATTAAAATTACAGTGGCATCCCAAATACAAAAATAAGCCAAGACCGCTAAAATTAAACTTGCAGGTGCATATAACAAACTACTGCGATGTGCGATATCCACATAATAATGAGCACGCGCTTGGGCAGAAGCACGAATTTGCCAATATTTCCACACGCCTGTAAGCATCCCCACCCACAAAAATATTCCACTGAAAATAATCGCAAGGCGCACTGCCAAAGATAAACTTTCCATGTTTAACACTCTTTTATTTTTCGTGTGGCTATTTAACTACACTCGCAGACTACTAAGCTTGACTTTAGAGTCAGAATAAATACAAGTTTCTTTTTGGAACTCGTGTAAAGTAACTTTATTCTCATCATCCTTAAAACATTATGAGCACATTTGAAAGCTTAAATATTATATGTGCAGATGGTTATGCCCTCGCTGCCCGTTATTATCCAAATCAATATACACAAGCACAGCGTCTACCCGTCTTGATTTGTCCCGCGACAGGCATTACCAAGAATTTTTATCACGCTTTTGCCACATGGCTAAATGAACAAGGCTATGCTGTGCTGTGTTTTGATTTTCGTGGTATTGGTGATTCGTTACACGAACCATTGAAACAATGTGAAGCCAGTATTGTTGATTGGGGGCAGTTAGATATTCCTGCAGCAGTAAATACTTTGCTGCAAAAAACGCAAGCTGAACAAGTGGTTTTATTGGGACACAGCGCAGGCGGACAATTACTGGGGATTAATCCTGAATATCATAAAGTGGCAAAAGTCGTAGCTGTTTCAGGCTCTACAGGCCACACAAAAGGTTTAAAAGGTCGTACTCGCCTACTTGCCCCTGTGATGTTTAAAGTTATTTTTCCACTTGCCAGAATCACACATGGTTATGGCCCAACCAATGCAATTGGCATGGGCGAAAACCTACCTAAAAATGTGGTCCAACAATGGGCACAGTTTTGTAGCAAACCCGGCTATGTCATCAATGCTATAGGCAAAACAGTTTCACAGCATTATCACGATGAAATTCGTTGCCCGATTACTGCTATTTGGAGTTCGGATGATGAGATTGCCACCGAAGCCAATGTGAAAGATTTACTCCGTCTCTATCCCCATGCATCGACTAATATGATTGAACTTAAACCAAAGCGTTATCAGCATAAAGCCATTGGGCATATGGCGATGTTTAAAAAGTCACATCGAAATTTATGGAATGTGATTGAAAATCAATTGGCAGTTTAATTTTTAGTGGCGAAGTCACATACAAATTAAACATTTGTTTTAGTTTCTCGCTTTTTCTTTTCCCTGTTTAAGCAACCAAATTTGTAATCCTGTTTGGTTGTTTCTTTTTTTCTATTCCATGCCACATTTCATGTTCAGCTTTTAAAATCCAGACTTATCGCTGATACACATTTTCAGGATGAAACATCACAATCTTTTTATTACACCATAAAAAAGCTCCACCATTTCGGTAGAGCTTTTTGAGTGATTTAATTCAAAGCTTAGTAATTAGCGTAAGCGAATCATCACAGTTTTAATACGGTTACCATCAAGTTCTGTCACTTCAAAGTGCACACCTTGATAATCCAACTGCGTGCCGACCTGAACTTCACCTTGGGTTTTATCTAAAATCAAACCTGCAACGCTAATGTAGCCTGCATCTTCTTCAATCAGATCCATCATACCCAGTTCAAGTTCAAGCTGGTATAAATCCAGCATACCTGTTGCTTTCCATTCGTTTTCATTGGTTTTAACCAAATCTAACTGTTCGTCTGCATCAGGGAATTCACCTGCAATCGCTTCAAACACATCAAGCGGTGAAATCAAACCTTGAACATTACCAAACTCATCGCTGACTAAAACCAAAGAACCTTTAGAGGTACGTAACGTATTGATCGCATCAATCACTTTCATTTTTTCAAAAATGTAAATTGGACGCTGACGTTTAATTAAAGCTTTAAGCTCTTCTTCTTCGTCCAATACATCCAACAACTCTTTGGCACGTACAATACTAATGACTTTATCTAAACTACCACGACACACTGGGAATAAGCTGTGTGGTACAGATAGAATCTGTTCGCGGATTTGTTCAGGTGAATCTTCAATATCGACCCATGAAATTTGGCTACGTGGCGTCATAATTGATGCGACTGAACGCTCTGCCAAGGTCAAGACACCACCAATCATGTAGCGTTCTTCATCTGCAAACGCTTCTTGCGCTTCGTTATGCAAATCAGGGCTACTGGTTTCAACTCGCCCCCCCATCAATTTTAAAATTGAATCTGCAGTACGGTGACGTAACGGAATTTTTGCTTCATGTTTTGCAACATTGCGCTGACCAAATTGGTTAAACGCTTCAATAGCAATCGCAACACCAATACCCGAATAGATATAACCTTTAGGGATATGGAAGCCAAAACCTTCTGCAATCAAGCTGATACCAATTAATAGTAAGAAGCTTAAACACAAAATCACCACTGTTGGATGACGGTTCACAAAAGCAGTTAATGGCTTAGATGCAAGTAACATCACCAACATTGCAACCACCATGGCAACCATCATCACATAGATGTTGTCGACCATGCCAATTGCGGTAATGACTGAGTCTAAAGAGAAAACTGCATCTAGAACAACAATTTGTGCTACAACTGCGGCAAAACTTGCATAAACCACATTGGTCGTGACTTTGACTTCGGGTTTGCCTTCCATCTTCTCATGCAACTCTCCTACCGCCTTATAGACGAGGAACAAACCGCCACCCAAGAGAATGAGGTCACGCCCTGAAAAGGTTTTTTCAAATAAGGTAATTAACGGTTCGGTTAAAGTAACCAACCAAGAGATTGCAAATAACAATCCTAAACGCATAAACAACGCTAAAGATAAGCCAATCACACGGGCTTTATCACGCTGTTCTGGGGGTAATTTTTCTGCAAGAATTGCAATAAAGACTAGGTTATCAATACCTAATACGATTTCTAGAATAATAAGTGTAATTAAACCAACCCATATTCCCGGATCTAATAAAAACTCCATTAGTTCATAGCTCCGAGATAGTTAGCAGAAATCGAAATATAAAGTAGACCTGCGCACGGCGACGGATCCATAAAAGTAACCTTTTTAGCAATAGATAGCTTAATTATGCACAATCTTGAACATTTGTAATTAAATTTTTAATTTTTTTGAATAAAACTAAACAGTACGATCTATAAGAAGGTTTTTACTTTATTTTTCACATTCTTAATTTTTTTAGAGCGATGACAGCCAAACAAAAGCCGTGAGAATGGATTAAAAATGTCAAATGAATTGTAATGTATTTTTAGACGCATTAGTCATAGATTACAACTGTAAGCCAACCCACACTTTAATCTAAACTTAAAATATTGATAAAAAACAACTATTGTTAAAAGATTAGACCAAAGCTTATAATTTTTTTGCAAAATTCAACGCAATAACCCGCACTTTTACCTAAAAGCCAAGTGTACAAATGTATTTTTTTAACTAAAATGCAGCCTAAGTTGATGGTTAAATTGATAATTCAACTTATAAAACCAGATAACTCACTACTAATCCAAACTAAAACAATTCTATAGGATTAATTGATATGACACATGAATATGGATTGAACTTAAACAAATGCCTACGCGCTTGGAAAAATAGCCATTTCAAAGCCAGCTTCTAAATCGAGATTCATCATATTTCGTCAGATTTCAACCAAATTTTAGCCACTGAAAGCATCTTGCTAAGCACATGAGTTTTCACATAAAATGTGAAATATCAAAAATACAATTAAAACAATGCAGGGAATATGCAATGTCCAAGAAATATTCAAAATTTCTACCATCCGCCGACCAATATGATATTGAACAATTTCCGTATTATTGGGTCACACAAGTACATGCTCAATATGTACAGAATGTCGATCAGGCACTTAAAAAGTATGGTTTAGATAATTCTCGCCGTCGTATTTTATTGGCATTAAGGTCAAAAGCACATGCGAGTGTGTCTGATTTGTCAGACATGGTGGTGTCAAAAATGTCAACTACAACTAAAATTGTTTATCGTTTAAAAGATGAAGGTTTGGTTGAAACTTATTCTTGTGATGATGATGCGCGTATCACTCGTGTCGTGCTTACTGAAAAAGGTAATGAGATGACCAACAAAATTAATGATCTGACTAGCGTTGTTTTAGAGCAGTCATTTGATGGTTTAACTCCACTACAAATTGAAAAAATGATGGAAAGTTTACGTCATATTTTTAATAATTTAGCACGCTAAACATCACGTTATTGTTCCACATCTGTTCTTATCCTATATAAGCACAAGATGTACTTAAAGATCGAAAAAATTGAGCTGGGGGCTTACTTTTTCGATCTTTGCTTTTGGTACATGTGAACACTCAAACTCGTCTACAGGAAAGCCCTGCACAAAGCTGTGTATGTTCGGTGTTTTCAAACTTAGCCATTCATCTAAACGTGCATGTGGAATAACAATAACAGAACGTTTGACTGGCCCAGGCTCATGAAATTCCTTCATCATCGCGTGATCAATTGCGTCCATGGTAATCATACTCGCAGAACGGACAATTTCTTCCGTGCCTTGCCCATCCTTTAAACGGCAAATTTCATACAGTGCTGCAATAAAAAAGGCCTGTCCATCTTTACGACGTACACCCCAACGCTGCGGTTTACTGTCTATATATTTGGATTCATAAAATTCTGACACAACAATCGCGCCAAATTTACACTTATAAGCAGCTTCACTAAAACTTGGTTTTTCTAATAAAGTTTCGTTACGGCAATTATAGGTTTTTTGCGCAATACTTCTGTCTTCCGCCCATTTGGGAATCAAGCCAAAATTCACCGAGCGCCACTCTAAACCTTGTTCAGACTTAAACAATAGTGGCACACTCGAATTTGGATACGCTTCTTCAGCATATTCAAACGGAATTTCAGGCAGACCTAATGCAGATAATTGCGCTATGCTTATTGGTTTAAAATTGGCACACATATACAAATTGGATGATTAGACACACGCACTATATTATGCGTTTTGATCATGAACAGTAAGTGCGCACCCACGCATTCCTTCTTACTCAAACAAAACGCAGGACAAATAATTACCGTTAAGCTGGCAATGTCAGCCAATGCGTGCGGGTAAATTCTTCAAATATCCAGCGCCCATTAAAACGACCTAAGCCTGAGTTTTTCTCACCACCAAACGGTGCATTGGCATGATCGGCAACGGTAATACCATTAATATGTGTCATTCCAACATCAAACTGTGCTGCAAATTCTGCACCGCGTTCTACATTTGTAGTGCATACAGCAGCAGATAAACCATAGCGTGTATCGTTCGCTAACTGTAAGGCATGTGCGGTATCTGCTGCTTTGAGAATCGGTAAAATAGGTCCAAAACTTTCATTTTGTACAATTTCTGAATCGGCAGCGACATTCACAAAAACATGTGGTGCAACTAAGTTCCCCGTAACCCCGCCCGCATAAACCAATTCTGCACCCTGCGCCTGTGCTTTTTGAATAATATGCTGATGCTTTTTCACCTGTTCTGCATTAATAATTGGCCCAATCAAGGTGTCATTTTTATTCGGATCACCTACTACTAATTGCGACACACTTGCTAACAATTTTTCAAGATAGGCTGCATAAATAGACTGATCGACAATGACCCGATTGGTACTCATGCAAATTTGACCTTGATGCAAAAAGCGCCCCATCACAGTTAGTTCTACGGCCAAATCTATATCTGCATCATCCAAAATGACTAAAGGTGCATTGCCACCGAGTTCTAAGGCGACACGTTTTAAATGCTCACCCGCAACGGCCAGTTGCCCTACATGCTGTCCAACTTCTGTAGAGCCTGTAAATGAAATCATTTTAGGAGTTACATGCTCAACAAAGTAATCACCAATTTCACGACTCGCACCCGCCACCACATTGAGTACGCCTGCAGGCAAGTCTGCTTCTTCGAACAGTTTACCGAGTATAGTTCCACCTGTGACTGGCGTATCACTGGCAGGTTTGAGCACTACACTATTACCACAAGCAATCGCTGTAACCACTGAACGCATAGACAAATGGAAAGGGAAATTCCACGGACTGATCACAGCAATAACACCCAAAGGTTTACGCAAAACAACACTACGGACTTTCGGATCTTTGCTTTCCAGTTGCGTCGTGGTCATTTGCTCGGGAAATTGTGCAGCTTCTTGAATAATCCCTAAAGCAGCATCGACTTCGATATTGGCTTTTAAACGGGTACTGCCCGACTCATCAATCAGCCACTGGATAATTTCTTCGCGTCGTTGCTGAATGACTTGCTCTAAGTTCTTAATGATGTATTGACGCAGACTTGTGGATTGAATCAATTGTTCATCAAAAGCTTTTTGCGCTGTACTATAGGCACTATCAACATCTACCACGCTGGCGCCCTGCATCTCAAAAATTGTAGTTTGATGATATGGATTCAAGTTTGGAATGGTTTTAGTAGATGTCCCAACCGACCACTTGCCGCCAATAAATTGTTGATTCAAATCTTGATATGCTGGCATGTATTTGTCCTTGCGCTACTTTTTATATATGACTTTCACTCTACTCCGCAGCTTGATGTTTTTCTAGCAGCAAGTACATCCTGTAACTATTCAGCTGCAAAATTTTCAAAAAACCATAAGCAAAATACAGGCAACAAAAAAGCCTCCGAAGAGGCTCATTTGTTTGTATTACACAATCAGTAAATCAAATCCTAAAGGATTAATCACCTGTATAACCTTTTAACTTTAAACGCGCTGCGTGTAAAAGTGGCTCTGTGTAACCAGAAGGTTGCTCGCCACCTTTGAAGATCAAGTCAGATGCAGCTTGGAATGCAATGTTATTAGCAAAGTCGTTAGACATAGGCGTGTATAGTGGATCATCAGCATTTTGTTGATCTACAATTTTCGCCATGCGCTGCATTACTTCTTCAACTTGCTCACGTGTCACGATACCGTGACGTAACCAGTTGGCAACGTGTTGTGAAGAAATACGTAACGTTGCACGGTCTTCCATCAAGCCAACATCGTTGATGTCTGGAACTTTAGAACAACCTACACCTAAATCTACCCAACGCACAACGTAACCCAAGATACCTTGACAGTTGTTTTCAAGCTCTTTAGTTTTTTCTTCGTCAGACCAATTGGTGTCTTTTGCCAATGGTGGAGTTAACAAGTCATCTAAAGATAACGGCTCAGTTGCCAACAATTCTTGTTGACGGTCTGCTACGTTCACTTGGTGATAGTGGATAGCGTGAATCACAGCACCTGTAGGTGATGGAACCCATGCACAGCTTGCACCCGCTTCAGGATGTTCAGTTTTGGTTTTGTACATGTCTAAAAGCATGTCTGGTTTTGGCCACATGCCTTTACCAATTTGTGCTTTACCACGTAAACCTGCTTTCAAACCGATCATCACGTTACGGTTTTCATACGCTGGGAACCAAATTTGACCTTTTACTTCGCCTTTACGAACGAATGGACCTGCTTCCATGAAGGTATGGATTTCGTCACCTGTACGGTCCATGAAACCCGTGTTAATGAAGATAGTACGGTCTTTCGCTTGAGCAATACAGTTTTTCAAGTTTACAGAAGTACGACGTTCTTCATCCATGATACCGATTTTTAAAGTCTTCGCAGGCAAGCCAAGTACTTGTTCAGCACGTTCAAACAATTCAACTGCAAATGCAACTTCATCTGGACCATGCATTTTTGGCTTCACGATGTACATAGAACCTTGACGTGAGTTCTTGATCGTGTTTTCACCGCGAATGTCAGCAAAAGTCAATAATGGAGTGATCAATGCATCCATGATCCCTTCATAGATTTCTTGACCATCAACCAAAATTGCAGGGTTAGTCATTAAGTGACCTACGTTACGTAGTAACATTAATGAACGACCATGAACTTTAGTTTCACCGCCTTCTAGGTTTTTGAAAGTACGGTCAGCGTTCAATGTACGAGTCATGGTTTTGCCATTTTTCTCGATTGACTCTGATAATGTACCTTTCATTAGACCTAACCAGTTACGGTAGCCTTCAACTTTTTCTTCAGCATCTACAGCTGCAATTGAGTCTTCTAAGTCTTGAATTGTCGTTACAGCAGCTTCAAGCACAACGTCTTTTACACCAGCTGCATCTGTTTTGCCAATTGGACTAGTTGCATCAATTTGAACTACAACGTGTAGACCATTATTTTTGAATACGATTTCTGTTGGAGCAGCAGCTTCGCCATTATAACCAACAAATAATGCTTCATTTGCAAGTGTTGTTGTAGAACCATCTTTAAGGCTTACTACAAGTTTGTTTGCATCTACAGCATATTTAGTCGCATCGGCATGTGAGCCTTGCGCCAATGGGAAAGTTTCATTTAAGAAGTTTTTCGCAAATGCAATTACTTTTTCACCACGAACTGGGTTATAGCCTTTACCTTTTTCTGCGCCATTTTCTTCAGAAATAACGTCAAAACCGTAAAGTGCGTCATATAACGAACCCCAACGTGCGTTTGCTGCGTTCAAGCAATAACGTGCGTTACGTACAGGTACTACGAGCTGTGGACCAGCCAATAATGCGATTTCTTCATCAACATTTTCGGTGGTAATTTGAAAATCTTCTACTTCTGGTAATAAGTAGCCAATTTCAGTCAAGAAAGCTTTGTAAGCTTCTAATTCAAATGTATTATTGCGGTGCCATTCATCAATTTTAGCCTGAAGCTCATCACGCTTTGCGAGTAATGTTTTGTTCTTAGGGCTAAGATCGACAACGACTTGCTCAAAGTTTTTCCAGTATGTATCACTGTCCAAACCAGAACCTGGTAATGCTTCATTTTCGATGAAATCGTAAAGTTCTTTAGCAATCGCTAACTTGCCTTTTTGAATACGTGCAGTCATTGTCTTTCCTGATATTGCTACTTTTTATACAAGAGATTCTAGTATACTGATTTATATTTAGCTGAATAGTATTATCACATTTCAAAATAACGATCATTTATTACAAGATGAATGACAACAATCATCATAAATCCTGATCAGAAACACGACACTATTACTCATCTAAATACACTTTTACAGTGTATAAAGTTTTTGAAATGTCGAAATTAGACTTAAGTTCAGATTTTGTTGTAAAAATCGGCGTCAGTCTTATTGCAACCCTTCAAGATTAAGCCATGTTTATGACAAAATGTCGATAAAACCAACAGTCACATCTTTTCTATCATAAAAAAGCGCCTAGTTCTAGGCGCTTAAAAGATCAACTGATTTGATGTTTGGCTTCGGTGGCCTGTATCTGTCGATGTTCTTCATTTAAGTAATCATCAGACTGCATTTCCAATAAACGTGAACGTGTGCGTTCAATTTCAAATGCCAGTTTTTCGCCCTGATAAATTTCAATAATCGAATCTTCAGAAGTCAGTAATAACTTGACACCACGATCATAAAATTCATCGACCAAATAAATAAAACGACGTGTTCCTTCAGACAAGAAGTCTGTTAAATGCGGTACATTGCTCACCAAAACCGTGTTGTAGATGTTGGCAATTTCAATAAAGTCTGCAGGACTACGCGGTTTAAAGCACAGTTCTGAAAATTCACACCACAACACATCTTCAGTATGCGCAATTGTTTCAACAATACGTTGGTTGATAATAATTGGCTCAGAAGAATAATGTTGTGTATTACTCAAAGCACTGAAACGCTGTGCCATCCAGTTTTGATTATCATGCGTTAAAGGCGATTTAAATAATTGCGCTTGTTTCAAAACACGTAAGCGATAATCTACACCAGCATCGACATTTAGCACTTGGCAATGTTTTTTGACCATTTCAATGGTTGGAATAAAACGATCTCGATGGATACCATTTTTATATAAACCGTCTGGGGCGATGTTAGATGTTGCCACCAAAGTAATGCCACGATGGAATAATTTTTGGAACAAGTCACTCAGAATCATCGCATCAGTCACGTTAGATACGAAAAATTCATCGAAACAAATCACCACTGCATCTTTATAAATTTGGTCTGCAACAGAATCGAGCGGGTTACGCTGCCCTGAAAGTTTGTTCAGTTCACGATGCACATGCTGCATAAAGTGGTGAAAGTGCATACGTGTTTTACGTCTAAATGGAATCGAGTCGTAAAACTGATCCATGAGCCATGTTTTACCACGACCTACACCACCCCACATATAAACACCCTGTGGTGCTGTTTGGCGGCGGAAACGGCGGAACGCTTTTTTTGATGCTTTATAGCGTTGAATTAATTCCTGCCACACACGCTCAAGTTCGTGTACAGCCTGCGCCTGCGCATCATCTGGCATAAATTGTCCAGAGGCTAACGCTTGTGCATAACGCTCCGCAGGCGATAATGGAGTAAAGGCTGTGGTTTGTGGCGAATTAAAATCAGACATATTCATCAGTACTTATTTGGGCAAATAGATTATAACGAAGATCGAATCACGAGATATAGCACTTTGGCATAGTTTGCAAAATACTTAGGCTATTTTGTATATTGGCGTGGACTTTGTCCAAACCACCGCTTAAAGGCATGATTAAATGCTGCGGGTTCTGAATAACCAAGTAACTCTGCAATCATTTCAATTGAATATTCCTGATATTCAATTAATCGCAATGCTTTATCTTTGATGAGATCTTCACGAATTTGTTTATAACTGGTGTTCAGTTGTTGCAGTTGATGGCGCAATGTCCGTTCAGGAATTTGCAAAGCATGTGCTGTTTCTGCCATGCTCGGCATACTGCCCTGTTGTAACTCCAAATAATCTTTTACGCGCTGCACTACCGAAGGCGCATCATCTTCAAGTTTAAGTCGCTCTAACTCAATCACACACTTGGCTTCATAACTGCTAAAAGTGACTGCATCGGCAGAGGGAATACGTGCTGTGAGAACTGCATCATCAAACCAAAATGCTGCTTGTGATTGATTAAAAACAATATCTTGACCGTAATAATCATAAAAAGTTTGCAAAACTTCACTTTGCTGCGGCTGTACAAATGGCAATTCTATGCGAATACGTGGCGCACTCATCCCCATCATTTTATATAGGTCTTGAATAAATTTGAATGTGCCTGAAATTTCACACTGCGCACGTAATACACCTAAACTACTATGTAAATCATTGGGTTGATAACACAATGCAATATGTCGCGTGCTATGTTGTAAACTTAGTTTCCCGCTTAAATGCGTCAATCCCTGATATTGAATCCCTTTTTCTAATGCAGTGGCAATATCTGGACTGGTCACCAATAACATCAATAAAGGACCATAACCTGCCAAAGCATAATGCTGTCCAATAAACAGCCCCATTTCAGGTTCTACATCTTCACCAATCACTTTTAGAATATCCCATTCCAAACTCGGATGAATGATTGAACTGGTATCTAGCGCATCTGCACGCAAGCCGATACTTTGCAATTTTGCATCGACATCAACGCCTGCTTTACGCATGCCTTGTATTAAATACATTAAGCCAAGTATGGATCTTTTCATAAAATGAACAGTGCGAAACGGAATATCCTTTTTACCCGATTCGTCCACAGATAGAAATTGCCGAAAATATCAATTTTTATGTCAGCACGATCATGTTACCGCATGCTGGCTTATTCTATCCTGACTCAAACAAACTCAAATCAAACAAAATAAATATAAGGATATCTTCATGCAGGATGCAGCAGCGTATTATCAAGTCGCAATTATTGGTGCAGGCTTTGGCGGATTAGCCATGGCGATTCGTTTACTACAACGCAATATTCATAACTTTGTGATTTTAGAAAAGTCTGATGAAGTGGGTGGTACTTGGCGTGAAAATCAATACCCTGGTGCGGCTTGTGATGTGCAGTCGCATCTGTATTCATTGTCATTTGCACCCAAAACTGACTGGTCAAAACGCTATGCCGAAGCACCAGAAATTTTTCAATATATTCAAGATGTGGTGCAACAATTTAATCTGCGTGAATATTGCCAATTTAACAGCGAAGTGGTGCATACCGAATACCATGAAAAAGACTGTGTATGGCATGTTGCGTTAAAAGATGGCAGACAATTGAGTTGCCAATATTTAGTCTTTGCTTCTGGCCCACTGCATGTGCCACAAATCCCGCACATTAAAGGCATTGAAAAGTTTCAGGGCAAGGTTTTTCACTCGTCTCAATGGGATCATCAATACAACTTAAATAGCAAAGTTGTGGCATCTATTGGCACAGGCGGCAGCGCGATTCAATACATTCCTGAAATTGCACCTCAAGTTAAACAGTTATATGTCATGCAACGTACAGCTGCATGGGTCATTCCACGAGATGAACGCAAATATCTGAATATTGAGAAAAAACTGTTTAAACAAGCAGACTGGTTTAGAAAATTGCATCGTGCGCGTTTGTATTGGTCGAATGAATCACGTGCAATTCCAATCATGCAACCTAGCGTGATGAAATATACCCAAAAACTGGCAGAAGCCTTTATTCGTTTTCAGGTCAAAGACAAACAATTGGCACAAAAACTCACGCCTGACTACATTATGGGATGTAAACGTATTTTAGTGTCCAATAAATACTTCCCAACTTTTAACCGTGACAACGTCGAATTAGTGACTGATGCAATACAGGAATTGACTGCAGACAGCATCATCACCAAAGATGGTAAAATGCGAAAAATTGATTGTCTGATTTATGGCACAGGCTTTATTACCGATCCGCGTATCTATCTACAGCCATTTAGCTGCATTGGTGAACATGGCGTTGAATTAAAACAGGCATGGAAAGATGGCGCAGAAAGCTATTACGGCATTAGCCACAAAGGTTTTCCGAACCTGTTTCAGTTGCTTGGGCCAAATACAGTTTTGGCGCATAACTCGGTTATTTTTATGATCGAATCGCAAGTCGATTACATTCTGCAAATGATGGATTTGGTGGCACAATCACAGAGCAATGCAATTGTAGTAAAAGATCAAGTACAAGATCAATTTAACCACGATGTGCAAGACATGCTAAATAACACGGTTTGGCAATCTGGCTGTGTAAGTTGGTATCAACAAGATGGTGGAAAAAACTTTGCACTTTGGCCAACCTATACTTGGAAATATTGGCTAAAAACCAAGTCGCTGCATCCGAGTGATTTCAGATTAATCAGTAAAGCGGCATAAATTTCCGCTTTTAAAAGCAAACTGGCATAATCAACAGGTTTTTATCTATCTCCCACCTGTTGATCTCATGCAATCTCTTTGGCTGATTTTCCAATTACTCTGCTGTTTATGTCTAGGCTTTGTACTGGCAAAACGCCTCCCTCGAATAATCGAAAAAATTGCGTTTCAACTGCTTCCATATTTTAGCTATATCCTGCTAATTGCAATTGCGATGGAATTTTCACAAACGCTCGGTTCACTACAGCAGCCATCGCATATTCTATCTACAGCTTTACAGATTGCATTTGCTACATCAATTGGTGCTTTTCTGTGTTGTTATTTGCTTTACAAAGGTTTGGGGCTGCAAGCAACGCAAGGCAAAGTTTCATTACAGTTGTTGATTCAATCCTGCATCAACATCAGTTATGCCTTTTTTGCACTTTTGGCAGGCTACGTGCTGCATCTACTTTTTAGTGCTATGGATTTCCAAGTTCAGATCAACACTTGGTATTTACTGTTGCTGTTTATGTGGATGATTGGACTCGATCTCGCTTATTCGCCTTTAGATCGTTCTTGGCTGAATTGGAAAATTTTAATGGTGCCCGTAGGCTGTATTTTCGGTTCAGTTGCAGGGGTACTACTTTGCGCACTTTGGCTCCCCATCGCTCTACAAGATTTGCTTATGCTCTCACAAGGTTATGGATTTTATTCCATGAGCGGGATTGTGGTGTCGGAACTTCGCAATGCCGAATTGGGTAGTATTGCGTTAATGAATGATTTATTCAGAGAGATTTTTGCGATATTGCTGATGTATATTTTGGGATGGCGTTATCCACGTGCTGCAATTTCTGCCGCAGGCGCAACTGCCATGGACGTCACTTTGCCCATGGTAAAACAAGCCTGTGGCAACGATTTTATTCCACATGCCATGGTCAGTGGATTTGTATTGTCAATCCTTGCACCCATTGCTGTAAGTGTATTGGCTGCTATTTAAAAAGAATCAACAATTGTCCTCTCTCCCTCTGGGAGAGAGTTGGAGAGAGGGTTTGCGCTCTATTTAGGCGAGAGTTAGAGAGAGGGCTTATCTCCCTTTTAGAGAGTCAGCGATAGTAAAATTAAAGCGTCGCTAAAATATCTTTCAAAGTCTGACGTGGATTTTCAGATTTTGTAATTGGACGACCAATCACCAAATGCGTAGAACCATCCAGCATAGCTTGTTTGGGAGTCACAATACGTTTTTGATCATCGGCATTTGAGCCTTCAGGACGAATCCCTGGAGTTACTAAGGCAAAATCCTGCCCTAAGATTTCACGCAACATTTTGGCTTCTTGCGCAGAACACACCACACCATCTAAACCACTTTCTTGAGTGAGTTTAGCTAAACGCTGAACTTGCTCAAAAGGCTCAATATCTAAACCTAAATCTTTTAAATCTTCACGCCCCATAGAGGTTAGTACAGTCACTGCAATCAGTTGAGTCTGATAATTCCCTGCTTTTAAACGCTCCACACAGGTTTCCATCATTTTACGACCACCTGAGGCATGCACGTTGACCATCCATACGCCTAAATCTGCTGCAGCACATACAGCCTGAGCCGTTGTATTTGGAATATCGTGAAATTTCAAATCTAGAAAAACCTCAAAACCTTTGTCATGCAAGGCTTTCACGACTGCAGGACCTTCATGGGTAAATAACTCTTTACCAACTTTTACTCGACATAATGCAGGGTCTAATTGTTCTGCAATGGTTAAGGCGTCATATTGGCTTTTAGCATCGAGGGCAACAATGATACTCAAGAGAATTACCTATGGATTTGACAAAGAGTCGCTATTATAAAGTGATTCGTGCCAAGCAGATAGTCAAAAAGACAGCTTATCCCCCATCGCAGCGATAATCAGCCATTCGTCAAAGGCACACATAAAAAAACACCCCAAGATAACCTTGAGGTGTTGATGATCAATTCGCTCAACAGAGCAAATTAAAGTGCATTAGAAGAACGATCTTCAGTATGCACATCTAATACCGTTTTTTCATGACGAGTATGCGCAGCAGCTTCAGCAGCAGCCAGTTGAGCTGCATGAATTTGCTCTTTGCGTAGGTATTCAATATCTTTACGTAGTCGCTTAATTTCCCAACTATTTTGGAATACACGGAAAACCTGCACGCCCAACAATAACCCTAGCACCAAACCAAGTGCCAATGTAATCAGTAGCAATAGACCCAAACGCATTGCAGGCACTTGAGTAAATAACAGGTCAACTGAAAGTTCAGTGCCGTTTTGCAAAACCAATGCCAGAGAATATCCAAATAGAATAACTAAAATAGCGACTAGAACGTAACGCATAAACACCCCTAGGAATTTTATTTATTTACAGACTCGTTTACTGCATCACGTAGTGCTTTACCCGGTTTAAAGTGCGGTACAGCTTTAGCCGCAACTTCTACAGACTTACCTGTTTTTGGGTTACGACCTACACGTGGTTCACGGTGATGCAATGCAAAACTACCGAATCCACGAATTTCAATTCGGTTATCTGCCGATAGTGATGCAATCATTTGATCAATCATGATCTTCACAGCTTCTTCCACCAATGGCTCAGCCAAATGTGGATTTTTCAAAGCAATTCGTTCTATCAAATCAGACTTATTAAGTGCTTCAGTAGTCATCTGCGACCTCTTTAATTATCAAGCTACTTTTACCTAAACTGATAATAACCTGTTTAAATACAAAACGGTAGCGTAATAATTGAATACTACGCTACCGTTTACAGTATTTGTGTAAAAAGTATGTGCTAATTTACATTAACCATACAGTTTACCCGCAACTTAGTTGCCCATTTGAGCTTTGATCAAGTCACCAATTGTCTTAGGACCATTGTCTTGACCGCTAGTTGCAGTTTTCAAGTTAGCAACAGCTTCTTTCTCTTCAGCTTCGTCTTTCGCTTTGATAGACAAGTTGATAGAGCGAGATTTACGGTCTACGTTGATGATTTTCGCTTCAACTTCTTGACCAACTTCCAAGAACTTAGTTGCATCTTCAACGCGATCACGGTTGATTTCAGATGCTTTAAGTGTTGCTTCAACTTCGTCAGCTAACTTAACAGTTGCGCCACGAGCATCAACAGCAGTTACAGTACCTTTAACCAAAGCACCACGTTCGTTAGCAGCTAAGAAATCGTTGAATGGATCGCTGTTCAATTGCTTGATACCAAGGCTGATACGGTTGCCTTCAGCGTCTACAGAAAGGATAACCGCTTCAACAGTGTCACCTTTCTTGTAACGACGAATAGCTTCTTCGCCTTGCTCGTTCCAAGAAATGTCAGACAAGTGAACTAGGCCATCGATACCGCCTGGTAAACCGATGAAGATACCGAAGTCAGTGATTGACTTGATTGTACCTGAAACTTTTTCACCTTTGTCGTGGTTCTTAGCAAACTCTTCCCATGGGTTAGCACGAGTTTGTTTGATACCAAGAGAAATACGACGACGCTCTTCGTCCACTTCAAGAACCATAACGTCAACTTCGTCACCAATCTGAACAACTTTAGATGGGTGGATGTTTTTGTTAGTGTGGTCCATTTCTGAAACGTGTACTAAACCTTCAACGCCTTCAGCGATTTCTGCGAAACAGCCGTAGTCAGTTAAGTTTGTTACGCGAGCTTTAACGATAGAACCTTTAGGATAACGGCTCATGATCGCTAACCATGGATCTTCGCCTAATTGCTTAAGACCTAAAGATACGCGGTTACGCTCTTTGTCAAATTTAAGTACTTTAACAGTAACTTCTTGACCCACTTCAACCACTTCTGATGGATGCTTGATACGTTTCCAAGCCATGTCAGTGATGTGAAGAAGACCGTCAATACCGCCAAGGTCAACGAATGCACCGTAGTCAGTAAGGTTCTTAATCGTACCAGTAACAGTTTGACCTTCTTCAAGCTGAGCAAGAAGCGCTTCACGGTCAGCTGAAGATTCAGCTTCCATAACTGCACGACGAGATACAACAACGTTGTTACGTTTAGCATCAAGTTTGATAACTTTGAACTCTAACTCTTTACCTTCAAGGTGAGTTGTGTCACGGATAGGACGAGTGTCTACCAAAGAACCTGGTAAGAACGCACGAACTGGACCGATGTCTACAGTGAAACCGCCTTTAACTTTACCAGAGATAACACCAGTAACGATTTCGCCGTCTTCAAAGATTTTTTCAAGTTTAGTCCAAGTTTCAGCACGTTTCGCTTTTTCACGTGATAAAACAGTTTGGCCCATACCGTTGTCAAGTGCTTCAACAACAACATCAACGGTGTCACCAACTTGAACTTCAAGTTCGCGTTGTTCGTTTAAGAATTCAGCGCGGTCAACAACGCCTTCTGATTTAAGGCCAGTATCAACTGTTACCCAGTCAGAGTCGATGCTTACTACAACGCCTTGGATGACAGCACCCTTTTCAACGTTGAGGTTTAATTCGCTTTCTTCAAAGAGGGCTGCAAAAGATTCGGTCATGATATACCTGATAAAGTCAGCGGTCTTGGATCAGACAAGGCCGGTTTAGTTAAGCGTCTACATAGTCCGTATAGAACTGATCAAGCTATGCGTTCGCTGAATAGGTTTATTTCACGCGGTTAAGCGCGGCAAATAGCAAGCTTCTGATCGACATAAGCCGTCATTAATGCAAACACTTCATCAATGTTCAACTCAGAACTATCAATGATGTAAGCATCTTCTGCGGGCTTGAGCGGAGCAACTGTGCGCTCCATGTCTCGTTTGTCGCGAGCCTGTATATTCGCTAAAATGTCGCTTATTTTAGCATCCAGCCCCATACCCTGCAACTGTTTTACTCGTCTTTGTGCACGTGACTCTGCCGAAGCAGTTAAATAAATTTTAGCCTGCGCATTTGGGAAAATACTGGTCGCCATATCGCGTCCATCTGCAACCAAGCCTGGTGCTTGGGCAAAGGCATGCTGACGTGCAAGTAATGCTGTGCGCAATTCAGGTACTGCCGCAACTTTTGAGGCATATTCCCCCACACGTTCGGTACGTATGGTTTGCGTGACATCTTCACCATCAAGCAACACTTGTGTGCCATCTGGCTGGGTCACAAATTGAATATTGAGCTGTGTTGCAATGGCAACGCATTGACTCAGTTCAGTATCAAGTTGATCTAGCAAATTCTGCTTATGTAACGCCAAACCCAACAAACGATACAACGCACCAGAGTCGAGTAAATGAAACTGATAATATGCTGCCAATTTTGCCGCGAGTGTGCCTTTACCTGAACCGCTAGGGCCATCAATGGTAATAATTTGAACCGTCATGCTGTTTCCGAAATGATTAGAGAGATTTTGCGAGTTTGGATAAACCAATTTTAATTGCAGTTTTCAACTGCGCAAGAATAGCTTTGCTCACAAACGGAACTCGCGCTTGTAGCTCAATGCTATACGTGACCAAGGTTTTGTGATCTGCCACTTGCTGAAATTCAATGGTACCCAAATGATGTTTGATCAATGGATTTTTAATGATTTTATATTCAATCCGCTGATTCGGTTCAAGCACGGTAATTTGCTCTTGCAAAGGTTTAATTGGCCCAATCCCCATACGACGCACCGAACCTACACCATCTGGACGTTCAGGGTCAGCAGAGTCTTTAATACGCACCACTTGCATTGGTGCAAACGCAATATTATAAGTTGCATGTTTAGAAAGTAATTCAAATACTTGCGCAACTGGCGCATTAAATTCTTTTTTAATTTGAATAGCGTGCATGGTTTGCCCTGATGATGAATGCTATGTTGTGTTTGATTTAGTTTAACGCAAATCAAGCCTAAAACTCAGAACTGGTTTTGATCATGGAGGTCATTTATCAACTATTGCTGCTTTTGTTGTTTCTTTTGCGCACGGCGCATCTTAAAAAAATCACTCAACTGGGCTGAACATTGCTGCTCTAAACAACCTGATTGATACTCAAAAATATGATTGTAATAGCCTGACTCTAAAAGCTTTCTAGCACTGATCAATGAGCCGGCTTTGGGTTCAGTTGCTCCAAATACCACACGTTTGATTCGCGCATGAATGAGCGCACCCACACACATGGTACAAGGCTCCAGTGTGACATAAAGCGTGGCATCTTCAGGTAAACGATAATTTTGAATATGATCACATGCTGCACGGATTGCCACAATTTCGGCATGTGCGGTTGCGTCGTGTAAGGAAATAGGCGCGTTATAACCCGCGCCAATCACTTGATTTTGACTAACGATGACAGCCCCCACAGGAATTTCTCCCTGTGCTGCAGCCAAAGCAGCCTGCGCATAGGCAAGCTGCATCCAGTCTTCATCACTATAGTTCTGTTCTGACATTTAAATATGAGTAAAAATCAATACGAATTAAATAATCTCGTATTGTTTCAATAACTCATTCCAGCTTTCAATGCTCGTCACAGGTGGATTGTCTGCAAAAATGGTTTTGAGCTGCACTGGCCCATTTTGCTGCCAAGCTGGTGCAAGGTCTTTATCGACCAAACGTGCGCGCACACCTTCGACAAAATCTGCGTGGCGAATTTTCCAGTCTGAAATTTGCGTTTCCAGTTCAAACACTTCATTCCAAGCGTGAACCTTCTTACCCCATTGCCATAGTAACCACGTTAAAGCTGCTGTGGTTGGTGAACCTTTTTGCAAGTTTTCACTGGCTTGACGTAACCAATCGCTACGTGCATCGCTTAGACCAATGATGGATTCATAATCACTTTCAAAACTCACACCACGGCACACGCTTTGAATCACATCCAAAGAATTCTGTAGCGGCCCAGGCCCTACAGGACGGTGCATGCTGTTCAAGGTATCATCAATGGCACGGAAGTCACCTGCAGGGTAATGATTCCAGTCAATATTAATGACTTTTTCTAATACAGAAGCGCGTTGTGCATCACAAATATGGGTTGCCCAACCAATACCATACGCACCTGCAGCAGTCATAATTGAACCCGTTAAACCTGTGAACAAGCCAATCGCACCACGGTCAGCCAAGAAACGAGTTGCCCCTACATCTGGGTATAAACCAATGTTAATTTCTGGCATAGCTAAACGTGAATACGGTGTCACCAAACGGAATGGTGCAGCCATAAATAGACCTAAGCCACCACCCATGACATAACCTTCACCCCACACTAAAACAGGCTTGGCATAGTTATGTAGCAACAAGTCCAACGCATATTCTTGCTCAAAGAATTTATTGGCAGTTGCAACCTCATCATTAATGACAAGCTGACGTAATTTACGCACATCACCGCCTGCACAAAATGCTTTTGGTGTGGTCGAATCTAGCCAAATTGCTTTTACGCTATCATCGGTATGAAAGTCTTCAAATACTGCCAATAATGCAGAAACAATAGATTCATCTAAAGCATGCAAAGATTTTGGGCGATTCAAACGTACAATGCGCCAACCGTTATTTGCTTCTTCGACAATTAAATCCGGATGATATTCTTTAGAAATGGGAGAATGTGTCATGCGTCCAGCTGCCAGTCTATAGGCTCAATGCCATTTTGTTTAAGATAATTATTTGATTTTGAAAATACTTTACATCCAAAAAAACCACCGCGGTTTGCTGCCAATGGGGATGGATGCGCTGCCTTCAAAATCAGATGTTTATTTGGATCTATACGTTGTCCTTTACGTTGTGCATACGCGCCCCACAAAATAAACACAATATGCTCACGTTGTTGATTTAACACATCAATCACATGATCTGTAAAATCTTCCCAACCCTGCTTTTGGTGCGAGGTTGGTTGTCCTGCTTCTACCGTTAACACGCTGTTGAGCAGCAATACCCCTTGCTCTGCCCAATGCGTTAAATCACCGTGTCTTGGAATAGGCACACCTAAATCTGTATGTAACTCATGGAAAATATTACGCAAAGATGGTGGCAATGCAACCCCTCTTTGTACAGAAAAACTAAGTCCATGTGCCTGATTAGGTCCATGATAAGGGTCTTGCCCAATAATCACGACTTTCACCTGATTTAAAGGCGTGGTATTTAAAGCATTAAATATCAGTGAACTTGGTGGATAAATCACCTTATTCTGTTGTTTTTCCTGCAACAAAAAACCGCGTAGCGCATCCATTTGTGGACTCAATAAAAATTCAGCTAGATTGTATTTCCAACTCTCATCTAACTGAACTTTATTTAAGCTCGCATATTGCTGCTCAGTAAAAGACATACCGCTATCAATCCTTGTTGATGTCTAATGATGTGATTTAAAGTTTAACTTGTAACTCGACATTCGGGTTTTGGAATGTCATCCCCTGTTTTAATTTTTCATACATTTGTGGGTCTGACCACTCTGTCTGTACTTGCTCAGAGAAATGAATTTGATCCAGACTCAGCAATCCCATCTGCGCATTTTCAATATCTTCCAAAAAGCTTTGTGCATAGCCAGTATCGGTTTCATGCACAATTACAGAATAGACCTCTACATCACCCTCCCCATTTTGTGTGATGGTCGATGCCAAAACTTGCTGTGCCAAATAAAAGAAAATACGTGAAAACTGCTCTGCCGATGGCGATACTGGTAAAGAAACCCAACGTGCGCTGAACGTTTTGCAGGCTTGAATATATGCAGGATCGTCCTGCTCCCAAAAACAAATGGCATGATCAAAAGCATCAAATAATTCTTTGATTACACCTTTAAGCAAACCAAAGTCATACACCATTTGTCCATGATCAAGTTTTGAAGCTTTCAGTAATAATTCTACTTTATAGCTATGACCATGAATCGAGCGCTTACAGCGGTCTGAAGTGCAATTACGCACAATATGCGCATTTTCAAACTTAAATAACTTTCGAATTAACATGGGTCTTAACGTCATCAAAATATTTGGGGGATATTCTTTTTAATTATAATGCAAAACGTGAACAATAAGCCAATTTTAGCCCGCAGATTGCCAGACAAAAATCGTAATGATCAGTTTCAGTACAGATATGCAATGCATTTGCATCCGAATAACAGCAACTAAGTCAAGGTTAATGCTAATACTTAAAATGGCGCCAGACTTCGCCCACTGACATTGACAGATTTTTCGCTACGCACCAAATCACTGCTAAATTGACGTTTGCGCTCGCCCAATACCACTTCAATTTTGGCTTTAAAATAATGGGATTGCACACCCAATAAACTTGTAAATTCATTGCGTATCGCGCTATCGACAGCTTGAAAGCCATCTAACTCCCACAAAGCATTTACATTGCTAAAGTGCTCTAAATTGGCATTACGACGATCAAGTAGATTTTGCACAGCAACCA
This sequence comes from Acinetobacter sp. YH12211, assembly GCF_013418015.1. Taxonomy (NCBI): domain Bacteria; kingdom Pseudomonadati; phylum Pseudomonadota; class Gammaproteobacteria; order Moraxellales; family Moraxellaceae; genus Acinetobacter; species Acinetobacter sp. YH12211. The sequence goes on along the minus strand of NZ_VPCW01000002.1, from coordinate 186,026 downwards.
CATCCAATTTTTCATCAAAGCTCGCCAAAACTAAAGCAGGTGCGGTATTAATATTGATAGTGGTATCTCGTTTTGGCAAGGCACTCACATAAGGTGCAATTTGCTGATACTTCGCACCTTCAAAACCACGGACTTGTTTTAATTCTTCCGCACTATGAAACAAGCTATTGGGCGGTAAATAAGGAATTGGCAAACCTTGGTAATAACTCGACTCTGCACCCATAGCACCACTCGGTTCATCATCTGCATCTTGCCAATCAATCACAGCTTCACTTAATTGCGCAGGTAGCCCAACACGCTGCAATAATTTTTCAAAATATTTTTTTGCTTTTTCGTTTACTTGATCTTCGGTTGTCAGCAAACTATTTAAATTAAATTTCCCTGACTCATCTTGCAGCACGCCCGATACATAACCATCTTCGACTGGAAATGGCGGCATCGGTTTTGCCCAGTTCTCTTGTAAGTGATCAACTTGGCCTGCATTTTCAGCATCATCTTGCAGTAATTCTGCAAAAAATACTTCAGCACTTTTGGCATATAACAATGCCTGATTTTGACGCATCAAATAGGCGGTATTTTCACTGGTGTACATTTGCCGCTTGGCAATGGTCGCTGCCAAAATCGTAGCTAAGGCAACCAACATCAAAATCGTAATCAAGGCGATGCCTTGTTGTGATTTGATGATGCTACCTAAGCGCTGAGTCGATTTTGAATACATTGCCACTGTGCCTTTAATTGTCTTTCTTCTTTAAAAAATCAGTCTGCAATAAGCTAAATATCCATTCGTATTGCACGTCACGCACGGTTAAATTTATTTTTATTCCTTTCGGGAGTAGCCTTAATTGTTCAGTTTGCTGCGAATCGACACTGCTTTCAGGCCAACTGCTCAATTCATTTGGATTCAAAACCATAATCTCAAAGGCTTCGACTTCATCCAACATCACGCTCGACTCAGGCTGATCATTGCCCGTTTGATGCAAATTACGATATTTTAAACGATACAATTTTTTTTCATCGGCACGATATTGATATTCAACACGCTCATGGGGTGAAATACTCTGCTGCAAAGGATCGGTCACCCCTGTTTTACTGAAATTAAAACGTCCATTTTGTAAAACCAAAGCAGGTTGTTGCTGCCCTTTGACATTGGCCGTTAATGGAACAGCCTGCATCGTGTCACGTAATATTTGTTGATAGCTTTCTTGCAACTGTTCTAGATTGGCTTCATGCATCGCATTGCGATCTTTGACTTTGGCGAGATAATCAAATACTTTCCAACCCAAAGCAGACAGCACTGCAAAAATTGCAATAGCGACTAGCAACTCAACTAAAGTGAAGCCTTTCTTTGTACTCATGATTGCTGCTCACGGGCATTAAAAAACACCAAAGAAGTCACTCCTGCTTCAACTTGTCCTGTGTCTTGATTATATAAACTGATTTGAAGATCGACACGTTGCACATTAGGACTAATGGTTGGCTGTGTGGACTTGTCAATTTGCCATGTTTCGCCCTGTTGTGTCACTTGCTTTGACTCTGTTCCACTTAACCATTGCCGATTCATTTCCATCAATGCCACTTCATTCAAAGCCACAAATTGTGCTTTGGTTCTTAAAATTGCATTGGCGGTGGATTGGGTATATTGCATCGCCACTTTGGTCATTGCCATAGCTGCTGTTGCAAAAATTGCCAAAGCCACCATAACTTCAAGTAGTGTAAATCCTTTAGCTTTCATGGATTTTTCCTAAATGATCGACCTCTATTTCCGCACCTACAGGACGCTGTTCTAAATAGAACTGAATACGCACAGGTTTGGCTTCACCATTGCCCAGCCAAATCAGTGCGGGTGCATTACCTTGCAGCAACTCACTATTGTTAGCATTCGGATAGCTTTGTTCTAAAGATAAAATTTGGATAGAAACTTGTTCAGGCAACGTTCTGCTTTTAAATTCGCCATAGTTTTGCCATTTTTGATTATTTTGCAGGGTTAATTGTTGTTCTGAAGCATAAGGCTGATATTCCAGTACATCATATCGCGCAGGTGAAACATCGGTTGCTTGATGCAAATTGAGTGCAAAAATACGCGCTTGATCATTGGCTTCACGATTCAGTTTACGCAAATCCAATAAAAACACTTCCCGCGCCTGCATGGCTTTACGCTGATCAACACCACCGATATTCATTAAAACCAGCGATGCCATAATCGCCATAATGACTATCACCACCATCAATTCAATGAGCGTAAAACCGCGAACCGAAGATAGTGGTGTGTTCATAGCGTATTAATTCAATTGCTCGAAAGATTGTGCTTGTTTGGGCATCGCCAACGCTTGATCGATATAGGCCACACGTAAAGTATCCCGGGAACCTAAATAACGCTGATAGAAACTTGAGTTTAAAATGGCTGCCGCACCATGCGTAAGTGCCCAAATTGAAGCCAGATAATCACGCACTTCCATGTGACTATTAATAGATTCCAAATATTGTTCAGTCATACGGATAATGATGCGTAATCGGCTTTTACGAACCTGATATAGTTCACTAAACAACAAGCCAATGCCAACACCCGTTGTAGAAAGGCGTTCTTCAATTTGATGAAAAAGCACAGTACGTTCAGGATGATGTAAGTGATGCAGCATAAAAAATGCTAGATGTTCAGGAAACTGTTTTTCCGCATCTTTAATCATTTCTAGCAACATGCGCTCATTACGAATAATAAGCAACATATATAGTTCATCTTTACTTTGAAAGTGTTTATATAGAGTACCTTTGGCCAAATCCAGTTCTGCTGCCAAAGCATCAAGGGTCATTCCTGCTTCACCATTTTCCAAAAGCAACTGCTCTGCCACTTGGAAAATTAACGTTTCTCTTGCTCGAAACTGAGCCTGACGATCCATCTTCACCCGATAAACTCTCTTTTCACTATTCAATCAATGGAAATTTTTAATATCACCAGAACATTAAATTTTTGCATCATTCCACTATGCAAATTAATGTCCTTTGAGCAGGTTTTCAAAGTTTTGTGTTGTTATGAAAGCCATTTCCTCTAAGGACTTATCATATACATCACTTAGGGCTTTGGCTACATACGGAACGTATTTTGGCTCATTTGTCTTACCGCGATATGGCACAGGTGCCAAATATGGACTATCAGTTTCAATTAAGACACGGTCTAAAGGTACTTGCTTAGCCACATCACGTAAATCTTGTGCATTTTTAAAGGAAACAATGCCTGAAAACGACACATAATAACCGCAATCTAACACCGCTTTGGCGGTTGCCCAGTCTTCAGTAAAGCAATGTAATACACCATGTGTCGATTTTTCCGCACGGATAATATCTACTGTATCTTGCTTGGCAGCACGGGTATGTACCACCACAGGTTTTTTTACAGCTTGTGAAGCATGAATATGCCGTGCAAAACAGGCTTTTTGCTCTGCGACAAAATCGGTACTGTGAAAATAGTCCAAACCTGTTTCGCCCAAAGCCCAGACTTTGTCTGCTTGTGCTAAAGCAATCAGTTGCTCGGTGGTGGCACGCGCCATATTTTCAGCATTTTCACAAGGATGCACACCCACGCTATAACCAACATCGGCATGGCGTGCTGCAATTTTTGACAATGCAATATGATCGTCTAAATCGACAGAGATACCCATAATTTTAGACACACCCGCTAGGCGTGCCTGTGCAATTGCTGCATCTAAGTCACCATCATAAAGGCTTAAATCCAGCATCGTTAAATGACAATGTGTATCTACAAACACGATTTTTTCCTAAAAGCAAACAACCTACATAGTGTAACTGTTACGGTTGTCAGACTTAAGCCCCGCAAGGATTCTTTCGGCTTCAGATTTGTAATAAACGCCTTTTTCACCGCTCAGTTGAATGCCAAAGCCCTGCAATTTGATGCCGTTTTGCTTTTGCGAAATCCAGATGACTTTTCCTGTAAGTGGAATTTTTTGTGATTGTTCAGGCAAAGTTGCAAGCACGAAGATTTCTTCACCCATTTTTACAGGTTGTTTTGAGGGTACAAATAAGCCACCGCCCACAACGTATGGCATATAACTTAAATATAGCGTTTCGACATCAGGAATATTGGCCTGAATAATACCGCCCATACGTGGTTGCATCATGTTCCCCTTAAATATTCATCAACTTAATACATAATTGATCAAGCACTAGATTACTTTGCACGTTTTGCTCAAGCATTGGCTTGGCTTGCTGTAATTCTGCATATAAACCAAACAGACTTTCTAAGTCATATTGTTCAGCCAAATGCTGCAAAGCGGTGCTTAAATCCAAATTTTTAATGCTTTGATTTAGCTTGACACAAATTAAATCACACAACAAGTATTCAAACATCTGACTAAAATCAGTAAAGCTCAGCGCCTTGTTCCACTTGGTTGCGATTGCCATCGGCATATTTTTTTGCGTTACCAGTTTAGACCAGTCTTTGAGAAAATCTGTACGCTGTTCTAGCCATTCTGTCTGTGCCAACTGCAAAGCCTGCAACGGCATTTGATTAGACAAATTCATCAACAATTGCTGTTTGTCTGCATCTAAATCGGGCAAATGCTGCTGCAAATATGCCGTAGCCTGTGCAGCATCAATACGGTCTAAAGCAAAATGCTGCAAACGGCTACGAATGGTTGCAGGTAATTTAAGATAATGATCTGCCAGCAAAATAATCACGATGCGATCACCCGGTTCTTCGAGGGTTTTCAGCAACGCATTGGAAGATGCAATATTTAAGGCTTCAGCAGGTTCAATCACAATCACCCGCCAGCCATCTACCGTTTGCTGGACAAAAGGTAATAAATCACGGATCTTCTCGATCTTAATTTTCGCGTTTTGCTTTTTATTCTCTTCATCGGTGCTGATATAGACATAATTCGGATGTGTATCTGATTTTAACCACTGACAACTGCTACATTCACCACAAGGCTGTGACTGCACATCACGCTGTTGGCATAAAATCCAAGCCACAAATTGCTGTGCAAAGGCTTCTTTACCACAACCCTGTTTGCCAAAAAACAATAAACCATGCCCCATTTTGGGAAATCGCCCTGTCAGGTTTTCCCAAACTTGTTGCTGCCAAGGATATACTTGTCCAATTACATCACGTTGCATGGTCGGTGATTCACTTACTCAAAATGGGCAATATCCATTGCATTTAAACGGTCTAAGTCTGCTTGGGTATCTACACCCGGTGGTAAATTGGCTTCTGCAACTGCAATGGCAATACGATGTCCATTTTCCAAGACACGCAATTGCTCTAGGCTTTCCAGCTTTTCCAATGTTCCCATTTCCCAAGTCACATATTCTTGCAGCAATTCCACACGGTACGCATACAAACCTAAATGGCGATACGCATGTGCATGCAATTGTGGTGTCGCTGCTTTCGCACCATCGCGGTCATAAGGAATCGTGGCACGGCTAAAATACAAAGCCTGATTGTGTTTAGACATGACCACTTTAACAATGCTGTCGCGAGTAAATTCATCTAGTTGCTGAATCGGCTCACATAGCGTAGACATCGAGCATTCAGGTTGAGCTTCTAACAACTGCGCCACTTGTTGCACCAATTGCGCAGGCAAAAGTGGCTCATCGCCCTGCACATTGACGATAATATCGTTTTTATCCCAACCTTTAATGCGCGCCACTTCACTTAAACGATCTGTACCTGATGGATGGTCTGCCGAAGTCAGCACTACATCTACACCTTCGGCACGGCATAATTCTGCAATACGAGCATCATCGGTCGCCACACACAAGTCATCAAAACCTGCCACTTTTTTTGCCTGATCAACCACACGTAAAATCATGGCACGACCATGAATTTCCAGTAAAGGTTTGCCTGGCAGGCGTGAACTAGCATAACGTGCAGGGATAACAATGTGCTTCATAATTTTCCTTATCATGGTCTTTCAGGCAGGTTTAAACCCAATTGTTTCAATTGTTGATGTAAGGTGACATAGCAGGCCGATGACAATACTGCATCTACAGGTACAACCCAAATTTCACGCTGAAAATCTGGATATTGTTTTAACAGAGGCAATAACTTTACTGCATCTTTTTCTGTGGTAATAATCGGTTGCGAATCTTCAAACTGCAAATCGGTAATTTCATAGTCATGGTGGTCTGGAAACTCATGGCATTGAAATTGGGTCACACCCATCGACTCTAAAGTTTTATAAAACCGCTCAGGAAAGCCAATGCCCACGACAGCATAAAAATTTTGGGTCGGATCAAAAATTAATTCTTGTGCGGGATGCAATAAGTATGGCGCTGCAACGGCCAAATGCATATTTAATTCAGAACTCGGTTGCGCTGCATGTTCAATCACCGTGGCATGCTCTAATCGAGATTTTGGTTCACGCAAATAACCTTCGGGCAATATTTTCTCGTTACCCAAACCACGATTATTATCTAAAACAATCCATTCCAATTGACGGTTTAAAGCCAAATGCTGCAAACCATCATCACTAATAATTAAATCCAATTCATGCTGTGCAAGTAACAATTCAATACTTTTTTGACGATTTGGCCCCACAGCCATCGGTACGCCTGTAGATTGCACAATCAAAGTCGGTTCATCGCCCACTACGTCAACATTAGCGTCAATGCTGACATAGGCTGGAAATGGGCCTTTTCCGCCATAACCACGGCTAATCACGCCAACACGAACATCTAAACTTTGTAGATATTTGACCAAGTGAATCAGCAAAGGGGTTTTGCCGCTGCCACCCACAGTAATATTGCCAATCACCATCACAGGTACGGGCGCGGTATAAGCGGTTTTAATACCTGAACGATATAAATTTTGATTGAGCAAACTCACACCACGGTACAATAAAGACAAGGGCCTAAGCACAACCAGCCATTTGGCTTGTTGCTGCCAAGCGTCCTGAATAAATTGTGCCAAAGACATGAATTAATGTTCCTCGAAGTTACGTTGATGCAACTGGAAGTACGCACCTTTTCGCGCTATGAGTTCCTGATGAGTACCTTGTTCTAAAATACGTCCTTGATCCATCACCACAATACGGTCAGCATTTTCAATGGTAGATAAACGGTGTGCAATGACAATAGTGGTACGGTCTTGCATGGCCGCATCAAATGCACGTTGAATAAAGTATTCAGATTCATTGTCTAAAGCACTGGTGGCTTCATCTAAAATTAAAATCGGTGCATTTTTCAAGATTGCACGTGCAATGGCAATACGCTGTCGCTGACCACCCGACAAATTCAAACCTTGCGCACCTAATGCTGTGTCGTAGCCTTGCGGTAAAGCCATAATAAAGTCATGTGCATAAGCCGCTTTGGCTGCAGCAATCACTGCTTCATCACTCGCACCTTCAAGCTGACCATAGGCAATATTTTCACGCACCGTACGGTTAAACAATACCACTTGCTGATTGACCATAGCAATTTGTGAACGCAGGCTATTCAGCTCAATGTCACGAATATCCTGCTGATCAAACAAAATTTGCCCTGAAGATACTTCCTGAAAACGTACCAACAGATTGACCAATGAGGTTTTACCCGCACCTGAACGCCCAACTAAAGCCACAGTTTCACCTGCTTTGACATCCAGATTAAAATCATGAATGGCATGATGCCCATCGGAATACACCAAATTCACATTCTTAAATTGCAAATTACCTTTTAAGTCTGGTGTAAGCGTCCCGTGATTATCTTCTTCAGGCATATCGAGCAATTCAAAAACCGAATGCGCTGCTGCCAAACCGCGTTGTAATTTTTCGTTAATATCGGTAAGGGCTTTAATTGGTTTGCTCAACATACCTGCGGCAGTAATGTAGGCTACAAACTCGCCTGCTGAAATATCACGTAGAATTTCTGGGCGTAAGGCAATCCAGATAATAATTGCCAAAGCAATGGACATAATGAACTGCACCACAGGGCTGTTCAATTGCTGCACTGCCACCATCTTTAAACCACGACGCAGGTTTTCTAAAGAGTTTTCTTTAAATCGGCTTTGTTCATAGGTCTGACCACCAAAACCTTTGACGACCAAATTACCATTCACCGTTTCTTGCACCACGTGGTTTACATCCCCCATGGTGTCTTGTACTTGAATAGATAAACGACGCATGCGTTTTGCAGCTTTACGAATCAGCAAGCCAATTAATGGGCCAAATACCAAAATACAGAGGGTCAAACGCCAGTTGGTATACAGCAAATAGCCGAGCAAGCCGAGTGTAATCAAACCCTGTTGTACCAATGTACGCAGCGATTCTGTAGATGCAGCGGTCAACTGCTCTACGTTATACATAATTTTGGCAGTAATGTGCCCACTGGTATTATCTAAGTAATACTGTGCAGGTAAACGCAGCAATTTAGCAAAGACTTCCTGACGGATATTGAATACCAAATTACGTGAAATCACTGCGGTATAGTAACCGCCAATAAAAGTTCCCAAACCACGGAAAAACATCAGTGCAATGACTAATAGCGGAAATAGTGTGGTGAAAGATTGGTCACGCTCCTGAATGGCATTAATAATTTTTTCCAAGAGTTTTGCCACAGATACTTCTGTGGCTGCATTAATGGCGAAACCGATAATCACCAAGATTGCCAAGCCCCAAAATGGGAGCAAATATCTCAGAAGACGGCGATAGACCTGTAAATCCTTCTTCACTAATAACCTCGAGTTGGGACTTTCGTACTGATATTGATGTTGACGAAACCAAGTTGTCCTGCGACATCCATCACTCGAATCACATCTTGATGAGTGGCTTTGGCATCTGCAGCAATGATAAACATTAAATCACGTCGATCTTGAGAAATTTGTTTAATTGCTGTGCTTAAATCTGCCACTTCCTTAGTCGAAAGTGCCTGACCATTGACAGAATAATGCCCTGAAGAATCTACCACGACTTCAATTTTATGTTCATAAGATTTTGGTGGTACGCCTTGCGCATCTGGCAAAGTTAAATTCATACGGCTAAATTGGTTAAATGTGGTCGAAAGCAACAAAAACACCAAGATGAACAGTAAACAGTCAATCATTGGAGTCAGGTTAATATGAATATCTTCAACTTGCGAGCGTTTGAATTTCATAAACTCACCTTAGCTTACTTTTTTCACATCTTGCACATCCGCATCAAGCTGATGAGGTTGACTCTGATGAAATAATCCTGCGTGAAACAAAGTCGCTTGCTGCTCTAACTCAGCAGTATATTCTTGCACCAAACGCTGAAAATAACGATAGGCAAATAAGGCTGGAATTGCAATTAACATACCTGCAGCAGTGGTAATTAAGGCTTTAGAAATCCCTGGAATCATTAAGGTTGGATTACTTGCACCCACATCAATCACTAAAAATGATTCAATAATCCCAAGCACTGTACCCAATAAACCCAATAATGGCGCAACTGCACTGAGCGTACCCAAGAAGTTGATATTTTTTTCTAAATAACCAATTTCTTGTGAAGCTGTCGCTTCCATTTGTGCACGCGCATAGTGTTCTGATTGTTGTTTGTTACGCGCACCCGCCTCAAAAATACGGCCTAATGTACTGTTTTTTAAGTTGGCACTTTGATTCAGTTGTTGCAACACAGTCGCTAAACTTTGCCCGCGGTTGAGCAACAACGCATTGGGCAAAATACCTGCTCTCTTTAAACGCATAAAACGCTCAATGGTAATTGCAACGGTAAATACCGAGCACAATACCAACGGCAGCATCAGCCAGCCACCTGCTTTTACCAATTCCCACATTCGCTTTTCCCCAATAAAATACGAATTAAAATTAATCGGACAGGCAAATATTTAAAATACCATCCAGCTCTTCCAGAGAGTGATAACTGATGGTCAATTTGCCCTTACCTTGCTTGTTATAATCAATTTTAACATCTGCACTAAAACGCTCAGAAAGACGTTGCGTGAGTTGTTGAATATCAGGCGCAATAGCCGTTTTCGGCTTTTCTTGTTTTGGCGCATTAAAGTCACGTACCAACTGTTCGGTTTGACGTACCGATAAATTCTTTTCAATTACATGCTGCGCGACTTTGAGCTGATCTTTAGCTTTCAAAGTTAAAATCGCACGTGCATGACCCATATCTAGCAAGCCTTGCTGCATCAACTCTTTAACAGGCTCAGCCAAAGTGAGTAAACGCAATAAATTACTGACCGTGGTACGTGCTTTACCTACTGTTTCGGCAATTTCTTGATGACTCAAGCCAAACTCATCGTGAAAGCGTTGCAGCGCCATTGCCTGATCAATCGGATTAAGATCTTGGCGCTGAATGTTTTCGATTAATGCCAAAGCAATCGCGACCTGATCGGTCAAATCACGCACAATTGCTGGAATTTCAGTTAAACCAGCCAACTGTGCAGCACGCCAGCGACGTTCACCTGCAATAATTTCATAAGGATGTAGTTCGTCATCAATAGGACGAATCACAATTGGCTGCATTACACCATGTTTTTCAATAGATGCCGCCAGTTCCTGCAAATCTTGTTCTTGAATAAAACGACGCGGTTGATATTCACCACGTTTTAATAAATTGACATCAATTTGTTTGAGCTGACCATGATCTAAAGATTGCACTTCAAGTTGTAATTTTTCTTTCTGGATTGACCCCAATAAGGCATCCAAACCACGACCTTTGGCTAATCCGCGTTTTTTTGTGGTCATGCTTTACTTCCTTTTTTCACTTTGCTTTTTTTCAACATTTCAGCTGCTAAATTCAGGTAGGCAACTGCACCCTTTGAGCTTTTTTCAAAATAAATGACGGGTAAACCGTGTGCAGGCGCTTCTGCTAAGCGCACATTGCGCGGAATCACGGTATCGTATAATTTTTTACCAAAATAGTGTGATAATTCTTCAGACACGTCACGGGTTAAGGCATTACGCGCATCATACATGGTGCGTAATACACCAATAATTTCTAAATCAGGATTGAGTGCTTGTTGAATACGGTCAATGGTTTGCGTCAGGTCAGCCAAACCTTCAAGTGCATAATATTCGCACTGCATTGGAATGATTACACTTTGCACTGCTGCTAAAGCGTTTACTGTAATTAAGCTTAAACTTGGTGCACAGTCGACAATAATATAATCAAAGTCTTTGGCAACTTCTTGCAAGGCATTGCGCAAAATAAACTCACGCCCCTCTTGCTCAGCAATCACCAATTCAACCCCAGCCAAATCACGATTGGCACCCAAAACTTTATAACCAACTTCTGCCTTGCTAATTGCAGTTTCAATCGGCACTTCGCCCAACAATACATCGGTCACTGAATACAGCAAATCATTTTTTTGAATGCCTGAACCCATGGTGGCATTGCCTTGTGAGTCCATATCGACCAATAAAATGCGCTTTTTCAAAACAGCCAAAGATGCTGCCAAATTTACTGCGGTTGTGGTTTTTCCGACACCACCTTTTTGGTTCGCAATCGCAATAATTTGTGCCATGATCAACCCAGTCCTTTGAAAATTAGATACGTTTTAATAAAAGTAAATGACGTTGTTCGTCTAAGCGCGGAACTTTAAGCTCGATAATTTCACAGCTGAATTCATCTTTCAATGCCTCTACTTCATCGGCAGGAATCAAACCTTTCATAGATGCAATAATACTTTGCTCATGCATAAATGGTTTTGACGCGGCTACAAAGTCAGTTAAAGATGCAAAAGCACGACTGGTAATTACATCAAACTGACCTAACTCGCGGATGCTGTCTTCATTTTCAACACGGGTCTGAACTGCCACGACGTTTTTCAGTTTTAAATCGGCAATAAACTGTTTTAAGAAACGAATCTTTTTACCATTCGAGTCCAATAACACGCAATCGCGCTCAGGCTGACACAAGGCAATAATCATGCCCGGCATACCACCGCCAGTACCAATATCCAGTAAACGACCTGCAGGCAAATCTTTGAGGATGCTCAGACTGTCTAGCAAATGCTTCACTAGCATTTCTTTCGGGTCACGAATTGCAGTGAGGTTGTACGCTTTGTTCCATAGCACCAAAGCATCTTGGTATTTGAGTAATAAATTTAAAACCTCATCACTGAGCTCTAAACCTAAAGCCTGACTACCTTGCTTGAGTTCCTGAAAAAACGAATGCATCACAATTCACATCTCGAAAAAGTTAATGGAAGTATACCGATTTATAGTTGCAGTCATAGGGGCGAATGCTTAGTGAATATGCACTTAAGCGTACACACCCTGCTGAATTTGTTGATCTAGCGTATTTAATCGTTCAGGAGTGCCAACATCCACCCAAACACCCTGCAATTTCTGTGCAGAAATTTTTTCTTGCTGCATGGCTTGTTTGAGCAATGGCGCAAGCGGACGTTTGCCCGATTCCAAACCGTTAAACATTTGCGGATGCATCACCGCCACGCCACTATAAGTCAGATTTTCACCTGAGCGTGCTTGCTCAAAAGTATAGGCTTTGTTTGCAGCCAAAGTGAAATCACCTTGCGGATGCTGCACAGGGTTTTCCACCAAAACCAAATGTGCCAAGTCGTCTTGAAGCTGCACATTTAATAGTGGCGCAAAATCCATGGTGGTCCAAACATCGCCATTCACCAATATAAAAGGTTCATTGCCCAATAATGGCAACGCATTGATGATGCCACCTGCAGTTTCTAAGCCTTCGCCTTCATGCGACCACAAAATTTTCACACCAAATTGCGAACCATCACCCAAAGCATCTGCAAGTTTTTCACCCAACCATGCCGTATTGATGACAATTTCCTGCACACCCATCTTTTGTAATTTTTCGATGTGCCACACAATTAAAGGCTTACCACCGACTTCCAATAATGGCTTAGGTGTATGCAACGTTAAAGGACGCATACGATTACCCATGCCTGCAGCAAGAATCATGGCTTTCATTTAGGCAACCACCTCATACTGACCATATTTGGCTGTAAATTTTGGCATTACTGTCGTGTGAATAAAGTGCATAAATGGTTGTAATTCTGGATAAGGTTTACTTTCTTCAAGTAAATACCACATTACGCGCGGTAAATCCTTGAGATAACCCGATTTACCATCACGCTCAAATAAACGCACAAAAATACCTAAAATTTTGATATGACGCTGAATCGCCATCATATCGGCATCTTTTTTAAATTGTTCAAAATCACGGTCTTGCTTAGATGCTGCCGGCAACAAGTCATAAAACATTTTAAACCAGCGATACACACGCTCAGCATTCCACTGTACATAAGCATCACGCGTAATTGAAATCAGGTCATAGGTGTCTGCACCAATCACTGCATCCTGAAAATCGATTACACCTAGCTCGGTATCATCATTAATTTTCATTAAGTTACGACTATGAAAATCGCGATGCACAATCACTTGTGGCTGAGCCAAAGCGGCATTGGCCAAAATTGCAAATGTACGTTTAATTAATGCACTTTCTTCAGCCGTTGGCTGAATCTGTAAGGCAGGCAATAACCAGTCGGTGAGTAGTTCCATTTCACTGATCAGTTTGTCATACGAGTATTCAGGGAAATGTGCGGTACCATCAATGCCTTGCAATTGAATCAGTTGTTTAAAACACTGCGCATAATAGTCATCTACAGTCTGATCATTCAGCAAGGTAGATAATAAGACATCACCAAAATCTTCAAGCAACAAAAAGCCTTGTGTCAGGTCTTTAGCTACAATTTTTGGCACGCGCACGCCATGGGCAGCAAAAAATTCATCAATCGTCACAAAAGGACCACAATCTTCTTTTTCTGGTGGTGCATCCATGAGCATAAATGTTTTATTATTCAATTTGATTCGTGCGTAACGACGGAAACTTGCATCGCCTGCTAAAAAATGAGTTTCAAATTGATCTGAACCAAGTACAGATGTTATCCATGTTTGTATCAATTGTTCACGTTGTGTATTCATTTGCAATAAATTCTAATACAGGCTGAGTTTTTAAAGTGCTAAGTGTAGCTACTTCTGCGCTTTTTCTCTATGATGCGACAATAATTAATTGCGATTAAGCACTCTTGGTTGATGAGATAAATGAAGCATCAGTTTAAATTTAATCCTTTAGCGACTGCGGTCTTAACTCTGTTATGTGGTCACTCTGTTTCCAGTTATGCACAGACAGCAGATCAGGCTTCATCGGTCAGTCATATTGACAACCAACGGCTTAAACAAAGTATTCAAGAGACTTACCCAGGTCAGCAATTCTTTGAGCAATATTATGTTGATAAAGCAACGCCCGAAGCGCAACAACAATTTGGGCACACTCAAAGTTCTGCCTATTGTGAAGGTGCATGGCTAACGCCAATCAGCTCAAGCACCGTTGCCGTAGATGCTGCAGAAGCGACCTCTACCGTTACTGCCGATTATGGTCACTATGACCCAAATGGCGATTCCGTCTTGGAAGGCAATGTCCTGATTGACCAGCAAGGCCGTCAAATTCGCGCCGATAAAATTACCATTGATCAAACCCAAACCTTTGCCAAAGCCGAAGGTCGTGTACAAATGGCACAAGCTGGTTTACTTGCGCAAAGTGATGAAATTAACTACAACCTTAAAACTCAGCAAGGCGATTTAAATAACAGTTTTTATATTGCTGAAGAACAGCATGCGCATGGCATGGCAGAAAAAATTGCACGTACCTCAACCAATACCATGGTACTCAATAATGCCACTTACAGTACTTGCCCGCCTGAACAAGCCCCGACTTGGAAAATTCAAGCCAATGAAATTAAGCTGAATCAGGAAACGGGACGCGGTGAAACACGTGGCACCAAATTGTATGTGAAAAATGTACCAGTTTTGGCTGTACCCTACTTCAATTTCCCAATTGATGACCGCCGTACCACAGGTATTTTGACGCCTAGTTTTGGCTTTACCAATGATGGTGGTGTCGAGCTATCTGTGCCTGTGTATTTAAACCTTGCACCGAATTTTGATGCTACCGTTAGCCCACGTTATATTGCAGATCGTGGCGCGATGCTAGAAGGTGAATTCCGTTATTTAACTGAAAATTTTGGTTCAGGTAAAATTTGGGGCGGTTATTTAGCATCGGATGCCAAATATGATGACCAAGACCGTAAAGACTTACATTTTTTACACGGTTGGCAAATCAACGAACAATTTTCAACCAACTTAGAATATAACTATGCATCGGACAAAGACTACTTTGCCGATTTAAATAACAACCCGAACTCTAAAACCGACCTAAATTTACGTCGTGCTTGGGAGTTGAATTATCGTAACGGCATACCGGGTTTAAAAGCACAGCTCAAAGTTGAAGATTTCCAAACCCTGGATAAGACGATTCCATCTGTGGATCGCCCTTATGCACGCCTACCACAATTTTTATTGAACTATAAAACGGGCAATCCTCAAGGCTTCCAAGTCGAATTTAATAACGACACAGCTTACTTCAAAAAAGATCTAGCTGCGCAAGATGGGGAACCAAGTGGTACGCGTATTTATAATGACTTTGCAGTGCGTTACAACTACCGTAACCCGTGGTCATTTGTGATTCCAGAAGTATCGTTACGCAACATCAACACCTTCTATGAAGAAACTCTAAGTACAGACACGTATAAATCTTCAAGTAAAAGTGAGTCGGTTACTGTTCCGCAATTCACTTTAGACACAGGGATTACCTTTGAAAAAGATGGTCGCTTCTTGCAAGCCATTACCCCGCGCGCGTTCTATGCCTATGCACCGTACCGCAATCAAAACGACCACCCAAACTTTGACTCTGCAACAGCTTCGATTAATTATGACCAGTTGTTCAGTCCAAACCGTTTCTATGGTCATGACCGTTTAGAAGACAACAACTTTTTGTCTTTGGGTTTAAACTATAGCCTATTTGATGAAATTGGTTTAGAACGCCTTAGAGCAGGAATTGGTCAAAGTTTTTACTTTGAAGATCGTCGTGTCACGCTGGATAATACCGAAGACGAATTTAATACGGAAAACCGTACTGGGCCAATTGTGAGCTTAACCAGTCAGCTAAGCCAAAACCTTAGTGTGGGTGCCAATGCTGCATGGATGTCAAATGGCGACAATGCACAGCGCAGTGTCAATATGCTTTACACGGGTGATCAAGGCAACTTATATAGCTTTGGTTATATTAACCGTCGTGTTATTCCAAACCGTCAAGATCATTATGATCAAGTTGTGGCATCGTTTATTCAGCCGATTCACAACAACTGGCGTATTTTAGGTCATGCGCAATACGACCTAGACCATAGCGTCGCCCGTGAATATTTGCTAGGGGTGAATTATGAATCTTGCTGTTGGGGCATTTCAGTCTATGGACGCTCTTACTATAACGACTTGGATGATGTGACGGATGCGGGCGTTAAACCCAAACGTGCCATTATGGCAGAGTTAAATTTAAAAGGTTTAGGCAGTTTCAATAATAAACTTGCATCTTTACTTGAAAACCGTATTTTAGGTTTTAATAAAATTAATCAATCTTGGACACAACGTTAATGAAAACAGAACAGTTAAAACGATTTTTAAAAGCATCTACCTTGGCACTTTGCATGACAGCAGCGCTGCCTGCATTTGCTGCGAATGATCAAATTGTGGCTGTAGTTGACAATAGTGTCATTTTAAAAAGTGATTTAGCGCAAAGCGTGGTTGAACTCAAACAACAACTTGAGATGCAAAAGCGCCCTGTTCCACCACAACACATTTTAGAACAACAAGCTTTAGAACAACTGATTGTACGCCAAGCGCAATTAGAGCAAGTCAAACGCTACAACATTAAAGCTGATGAAAAATCTTTAAATGAAGCAGTTTTAAAAGTTGCACAGCAAAATGGCGCAAACAGCCTAGAAACTTTTCAGCAAAAATTAGATAAATCTGCACCAGGCAGTTATGCGTTTTTACGTAATCGTATTGCCGAAGATTTAGCTATGAATCGTTTGCGTCAGCAAGTGGTGATGTCACGTATTCAAATTAGCGACCAAGATGTTGATAATTTCCTGAAAACACCACAAGGTCAGGCTGCCTTAGGCAATCAAGTACATATTTTGCATGTGCGTGTTTCTGGAGCAGAAAATGCCGCACAAGTTGCGCAACAAGTCAAAGCTGAATTGGCGCAGAACAATGACATTCAAGCCATTAGTAAAAAATATACAGGCAATGGTGTAACCGTTCAGTCTGCAGACATGGGTTTACGTAACTTGACCGATATTCCCGCGGAACTTGCTGCACGTATTACGCCATTAGATGTGGGGCAAACCAGTGAACTGATTGAAGTCCGTGATGGTATTCATGTCGTAAAATTACTGGAGCGCAAAAGTACTGAGCAACGTGCACTAGTTCCACAATATCAAACTCGACATATCTTGATTCAGCCAAGTGAAGTCGTAAGCCCTGAAAATGCGAAACACATGATTGACAGTATTCACAACCGTTTAAAAGCGGGTGAAGACTTTGCAACCTTAGCAGCGACGTTCTCTAATGACGCTGGCTCTGCACGTGATGGCGGCAGTCTAGGCTGGGTGAATCCTGGCGTGATGGTGCCAGAATTTGAAAATCAAATGAAAAATACTGCAAAAGGTGAAATTAGCGCACCATTCCAAACCCAGTTTGGTTGGCATGTACTGCAAGTGACCGATACACGCCAGCAAGATATGACTCGTGAATACCAAGAACGTATGGCACGTCAAATACTAGGTGAACGCCAGTTTGATACTGAATTGGATAGCTGGTTACGTGAAACACGTAACAATGCTTTTGTAGAAATTAAAGACCCAAGCTTAGACCGCAAGAAAAACTAAGCTTAAGTTTTCTGCTATTTCCAAAATTAAAACCAGTGTAGCAACACTGGTTTTTTATGCTTTTTTACCATATGCACTTCATCTTAGCCACTACCAAAATACGACTTTGATAAAAAAACCATAGACATAAAAAAACCTCTCATTTCGAGAGGTTTTTTAAGAAGATCAATTAACGGTTGTTATCGTCTTCTGAAGATTCTTCAAATTTAGAATCGTTGTCAAAACCGCCAGTTGCTTGACCGCCACCGAAGCCACCTTGACCACCGAAGCCACCTTGACCACCGAAGCCACCGCCTTGACCACCGAAACCACCTTGACTACCGAAGCCACCACCTTGACCACCGAAGCCACCTTGACCGCCAAAGCCACCACCTTGAGCACCGAAGCCGCCTTGACCACCGAAGCCACCACCTTGACCACCGAAGCCGCCACCTTGACCACCAAAGCCTGCGCCTTGACCGCCTGCTGGTGCACCCGCTGGACGTGGATTACGTGCAGGAACAACTGTAGAAATTGCATGTTTGTAAACCATTTGGCTTACCGTATTTTTTAATAAAACAACATACTGGTCAAAAGATTCAATATGGCCTTGTAGCTTAATACCGTTCACAAGGAAGATAGAAACAGGAATACGTTCTTTACGGAGAGAATTCAAGAACGGATCTTGTAAAGTTTGACCTTTAGACATGTTATAACTCCAAAAATAATTAAAAATCAGCGCAAAAACTATCTCTATTTTTCAATTAAAAATTATAAAAAAGACAGTAGGTAAATTTTGCTTTATCCGTAACAGTTTCGCAAGTCTTCTTGAGCCTGCTTTATCGTAAAATATGTGTGAAATTTATGCGATTCTTGCAACGATCTGAGCCAAGTATATTGACGTTTCGCGAGTTGTCGTGTCGCGAATAGCGCCTTATCCTCCATTTCCTGCATTTTTTCGCGACTTTCATCACCGTTTTGCAAAAACTCTAAAGCTTGACGATAGCCAACTGAACGCATAGAGGGTAAATTAGCATCTAAATCGTAATTTTCAATAAGATGTCGCACCTCATTCAAAAAACCCATTTCCCACATAATCTCTAAGCGTTTTTGAATACGCTGATGTAATTCTACCCGATCAGGCATCAAGGCGTGGTTATGAAAAGTGTAACGATATGGTACATTTTTGGGTTGTTCCGCCTGAAGCTGGGTAATTGGCGTTCCTGTTAATTTATAAACTTCTAGTGCACGAATAATACGTTGTTTATCTGATACCTTAAATTTTTCACCCGCCAGTGCATCTACTGCACACAACTCTGCATAGACCGCTTCCCAACCTTCGCGTGCAGCTTTATCTTCAATTTCTGCACGGACGTCGTAATTGGCACTGGGTAAATTGGAAGATAGTCCTTCAAGCAAAGCTTTAAAATACAGCATGGTTCCACCCACTAAAATTGGGGTTTTGCCACGCGCGTGCATATCATCAATTAAGGCACAAGCATCTTCCACAAACTGTGCAGCAGAATAAACTTCAAGCGGGCTGATAATATCAATCAAATGGTGCGGATAACGCGCCTGCTCCGCTTTAGTCGGCTTGGCTGTACCAATGTCCATATCTCGATAAACCAGCGCAGAATCGACTGAAATTAGCTCAAAATGACCTAGTTCATAGAGTTCACATGCCAAAGCAGTTTTACCACTTGCAGTTGGTCCCATTAAATTGATGACCGGCAATTGATTTGACATGTAACGCTACTCTCCTCGAGCAAAAAGTTTATCTAGTTGTGCCAATGGAAAGGCACGCCAAGTCGGGCGACCATGATTACATTGGCTAGCAAATTCGGTTTGTTCCATTTGACGCAATAAGGCATTCATTTCAGAAAGACTTAACATCCGATGTGCACGTACTGCACTATGACATGCCATTCCCGCCAAAATATGATCACGCTTTTGCAACAAGGCTTGCGCCTCATCATTCGGGTCTAAATCATCAAGTAATTCAGGAATTAATTCGGCAAAATCTGCCTTATGCAAAATCGCGGGCACACCGCGCACAATGACCTGTTCATCGCCATATTGGTCTATTTCCAAGCCCAGTCGTGCCAATTGTTCTTTTAAATCATCCACCCGCATGGCTTGCATGCGGCTAATGCTGATAACTTTGGGGATCAGCAATTGCTGCGAAGTCCAAAACTCAGGTTTATCCCAAGCGGCTTTCATCTGTTGCAACACAATTCGTTCATGGGCGGCATGCATATCTACAATAATCAAGCCTTCACTGTTTTGCGCCAGAATGTAAATACCATGCAATTGCGCAATTGCAATGCCGAGCGGATGCTCATCCACCGCAGGTGTTGTGTTTGTTTGCGTAAGATTGGCTGAGTCTTGATCTAGATCACGTAAAGGCGCGAGATAGCTTTTTAAAGCATTGTTGAGCTGTTGCGAACCTTGATAATTACTCTGCACAGGTCGGTTATATTGAACTGTCTGCGGCTGACTCTGATTAAAATCGGTAAGTAACTCACTTCCCGCTTGTGAAGCAGGCTGCATCGTGTACGCATCTACTGCATCGTCAGCGGAATTGTAAGGATTTGCCTCGGCATGTTTGTGCAGTAAAAATTGTTCCTGATAACGCGGTTGCACCACATAAGGCGCAGCTTGTTCGATAGGATCGGCTTTCATGGCTGTAGCTAAATCTGCAGTTGCAGTTTGAAATTGCGCTAAGGTTTCTTTGGCGTAATGTCTTACAAACTCATGAACTTCTCGCTGATTTAAAAAGCGAATTTCATGCTTGGTCGGATGCACATTGACATCAATATTTTCAGGTTCTACTTCTAAAAATAGCAAATATGCAGCATGTTGATGTCCATGCAAAATACCTTCGTATGCCATACGCAAAGCATGGGAGATGGTCTTGTCTTTTACAATACGTCCATTCACATACACATACTGTAAATCGGCTTGTGAACGTGCATCGGAAGGATGCCCCAACCAACCCGATAAGCGCATGGTGACACTATCAGCATCAATCCAATAGGCATTTTCGACAAAGTTTCGTCCTAAAAGTTGCTGCACGCGCTGAAAACGCAATTCGCCACTGTCTGCAATGGGTAAATTCAGTTTAATGCTGTCGTTGTGTTCCAAAACAAAACGAATATCAAAATGTGTCAGCGCCAAACGACGGACAATTTCTTCAATATGTCCAAATTCTGTACCTGCTTTTTTCAGGAACTTACGTCGTGCAGGCACATTAAAAAATAAATCCTGCACCCGAATATGTGTGCCTTTTTGTGCAGCAACGGCCTGAATATCTTGATGGTCAAAGGCAGTGCCATTGACTTCAACCTGATAACCAACACCATCTTCAGTTTGGCTGCTGACCAAAGTCAAACGCGATACTGCTGCAATTGATGCCAGTGCTTCACCACGAAAGCCTAAACTGACAATAGCATGTAAATCATCAGCCGTTTGAATTTTACTGGTCGCGTGACGAGTCACCGCCAAAGGCAAATCTTCAGCATGAATGCCACGACCATTATCAATAATTTCAATGAGTGTACTGCCGCCTTGTGCCACCCGAATAATTAGCTCGGTTGCACCTGCATCAATGGAGTTTTCTAGTAGTTCTTTGACCACAGAGGCAGGACGTTCAATCACCTCACCTGCAGCAATTTGGTTGGCTAAGGCAGGTTCAAGCGTGTGGATCCGACGTAGATTTAACACATCATTAGGCATGATTAAATTGTTGCTCCAAAGCTTGTTGTAATGCAACCGAAGACGAACTTAGCGTTGCAGTACGGCTTAATTCATCTTCCGATTTTTTAATTTCAATGATCAGGTCTGCGGGCGGAATTTCATCGCCACCTTTTGATGGCCATTCAAATAAAAACAAGGCATTTGGGGTTTCTAAATAATCACGAATGCCCATCAGCTCTAATTCATAAGGATCATTTAAACGATATAAATCAAAATGAAAAATATCTTGTCCTTGTATTTGATAAGGTTCCACCAAGGTGTAAGTCGGGCTTTTAACCGCGCCCTGATGCCCCAAATGCTGTAGAAAATAACGCGATAAAGTGGTTTTTCCTGCGCCTAAATCACCAATTAAATAAATCACACCCGACCGAAAATGCGTTGCCAAAACCTGCGCCAGATTTTGGGTATCTTGCTCATTATTTAAAGCCAAATTAAATGAATACTGCATAACGCTCACGACATGATTCAAAAGACCAATTATGATAGCATCGCACTGCTTTAAAGCCTATGTACTGATGGATAAAACTGTGTAAATGTGGACAATTTATAACAAGTTTAGACAAGGCAATGAATCAAGATTATTAAGCTTAGCACCCAAACTGCTTAGGCTATTTTCAATATGATGAAAAAGAAACTCTCCCACCTGAATATGAGCAATTTGCAGATGAAGTCGACTCATCCCAACACCTTTGTTCCACCCATGCTAGATGGTGTGAGCGCCAGCAAATTGCATTTACCCAAATTAAGCACACAGCCTGAATCAATTTTTCGTTATTTATGTGCCCAGTTTGCCCATATTTCTGCACAGGAATGGCTGCAACGCTTTGAGGATGGTCTGGTTTATGATGCCGAAGGCAAGCGTTTAGATTTAGATACACCTTATAGCGCACATCAGGATATTTTTTATTATCGTTTTTTAGCGCATGAAGTTGCCGTGCCTTTTCAGCATCAAGTTTTATTTGAAAATGAACACTTATTGGTTGTAGATAAACCACATTTTTTGACCATGAGCCCTACAGGGCAATATGTACAAGAAACCCTATTAGTACGCTTAAAAAAACAAACACAGAATGAGCAGCTCACACCTATTCATCGTTTAGACCGCGAAACTGCGGGTGTGGTGCTGTTTTCCAAACAACCAGAAACTCGGGCGGTGTATCAGCAATTATTTGCAGAACGTCAGGTGCAAAAAACCTACCATGCCATTGCGCCTTATCAAGCTAATTTGTCACTACCATGTACTGTGCAATTACGCATGGAAAAAGGTGAACCTTTTTATTTGATGCACGTCGTGGCAGGCACACCTAACAGCGAAACAGAAATTCGTTTGCTTGAACATAATCAAACATGGGCAAAATATGAATTAAAGCCTACAACAGGCAAGCAGCACCAACTGCGTGTGCATTTAAATAGCTTAGGTATTGCGATTAAGAACGACCCGTTTTACCCCATTTTACAGCACAAACAAGCAGATGATTTTTCTGCACCGCTACAATTGCTTGCCAAGCATTTAAGTTTTTTTGACCCGATTAGCCAGCAACAATTCCACTTTAGCGCACAGCAAGAATTGACATTGTAATATGTTTGTCATTACAAAATAGTGGATTTTCGTTGTAGTCATATTGAAATTACAAATGAATTGTTTACAATATTGCTAAAATTTAAATCTACTTCCTTCTATTAAAAATTATGAGAAAAACTGAAGTCTATCAAGTACGCTTGGACTCTCAAGAGAAAAAACAAGCCTTTGCTGTGTTTAAACAGTTGGGGATTACGCCTGCGCAAGCGGTACGTTTGTTTTTTAAGCAAGTCGTGCTGACTAAATCAATTCCCTTTTCAATTGAAAATCAGAATATTAATCTGGAACAATTGATTAAGTTACGCAAATTAAAACAAGAGCAAAAAGCAACGCTAGTGGATGCAACCCCAAGCAATGAAGCATCTGTAACTGGCAATAATAGTGTTGAAGATTTTGAACTGGATGATGAACATCTAGACTTGTTTGATGAACTCAATGCAATTTTGGGTGAAACTGACAAAAATTAACAGTGTTGCATTTTTAAACAATTCTTTAAAAATTTACTTTAAAAACTTAGCTATGCTTCATGCAAGGACAATAAAAAAGCATGGAGTATCGTAATGATTGTAAGACGTGCCACTTTAGAAGACTTAGACCAGCTTGCTGTATTGTTCGATGAGTATCGTCAGTTTTATGGTGCATCCTCGAATTTAAGCCTTTCAGCAGCATTCTTAAAACAGCGTTTTGAAAATCAGGAAAGTGTGATTTTCATTCATATCAAAGATCAAAAAATCACTGGATTTGTATTACTTTATTTAGGCTTTTCTTCGGTTGCCTGCTCGACCTACTATATTTTAGATGACGTTTATGTCACCCCTGTTTTTAGACGACAAGGTTCGGCCAAACAGCTCATTGATACTGCAATTTTATTTGCACGACATGAAAATGCGCTACGGATTAGCCTTGAAACACAGAAAAGTAATTACCAATCCCACCAATTGTATGAAAAGATGGGTTTTGTCAAAGATGATGAATTTCAAACCTATCACTGCTTTTTAAAATAGTCATCTGATCTGACGATTGCAGAGTTAGACAATGGATTTAAATTTAACCTAGCCCAAGCCATTGCTCATAAGCTATTGATGAAAGCTCAGCTAAACTCATGTTATTCCATACGGCTTTTTGCCAACTCGACATGTTCAGGGCTTAAATACATCCATTCACCCACATCTAAAGCCAAATCAGTCAAGTTTAATGCACCAACTTGCTGACGATGTAATTGTTCTACTTTATTGCCCACTGCTGCCAGCATACGTTTAACTTGGTGATAAACACCTTGATGAATGGTCATCTGCAATTCATGTTCAGCAAGCTGTTGTACCTCTGTTGCAGCAAATGTCCCTGATTCATTGCGCAATGCGACACCCTGCTCAAGTTGCTGGATTTGTGTTGCATTAATCGGGTCTGCGGTGTGCATAGCATACACTTTTGCCACATGCTTTTTAGGATGGGTCAATGCTTGTAAAAACTGTCCATCATCCGTCAGCAATAACAGCCCTGTGGTGTCCTGATCTAAGCGTCCAACACACTGCAAACCACGATTCAGCAATACATCATCAAACAAGTCAAACACACTAAAATGATGGGTCGCCTGATGCGAACACTCATAGCCTTGTGGTTTATGTAAGGCGATATAGACCTTTTCACGATATTGATAATTTTCCCCATACACCGAAAATTGCAAAACCGTTTCAGGCGCAATTTTTATCGCGAATTTAGGATTGGTCTGGGTTTCGCCCATAATGGTGACTGCACCATTTTTAATGAGTTGTTGGCAATGTTTACGTGATCCAAAGCCTTGTGATTGCAACATTTTTTCCAACAACATGATGAGCGACCTAATGATAAAAAGTATAAATATATTTGCTGCTATTCTAAACCAAATACACCGTAAATTCTGAACACATTGCGTACCTTGCCCGCTTGTAGTGCAAAACAGTTACAATAACTGCACTTTTCCAATTTATTTCCCCTTTTATGGATCACCATGCTCTCTCAATTAGACCTTAACCTGATGGTGCTGATCGTTCTACTCGCATGCGGTATTTTTAGCCAAAATACGGCTGTGACCATTGCCGCAGCAGTACTGATTGTTTTTAGAATTACGCCGCTAAGTGAATTTTTCCCACTATTGCAGCAGCATGGCTTAAATCTGGGCATTATCATTCTCACCATTGGCGTACTGACACCCATTGCCAGTGGCAAACTTCCAGGCGAAGCAATTCTAAAATCTTTCCTGAGTTGGAAATCTTTACTTGCGATTGCAATTGGTGTTTTTGTGGCATGGTTAGGCGGGCGTGGTGTCAAGCTCATGACCAATCAGCCTGATGTGGTCGCAGGCTTATTGATTGGTACAGTCGCAGGTGTTGCTGTGCTACGTGGCGTGCCTGTGGGACCACTGATTGCAGCAGGAATTCTCACCTTGTTTATTGGCTATTCTTAACATAGATTTAGGGACGCTTGGTTTAGATGGTTTTGCTTGAATTCATCGTCTTGTATCAACCAATTTCAATAAAAACCATCCAAATCTAAGCCACTTTGCGAAACAAGATAGATGTTAATATCATTCCCATTGCAGATAAAACGGCCATTAAAATACCAACCCAAAGCCATGTTCCTGTGGCAGATACGATAGCTGCGACCACAGGCGGCAATAAAAATTGTGAAATTGCCGAGCACTGCAACACCAAACCTACGGTGGTACTAATCGCAATCGGTTGTGGTGCAAAATTAAGTACTTGCGCAAATACCACAGCTGCGACTAAACCACCAAATAAAGAGAAATGGATGACCAATAAAAACTGCACAATGAATGGTAAAACATCACGCAAAATATAAAAACTCAGTGCGCATAGCATCAATACCGCAAAACCCATTTGCATCAACACTTGCGCTCTCAGCCCACGCTGTAATAACAACCCACATACAAATGTACCCACCGCATTTGCCATTGCAACCATAGCTGTGAGCACACCTGCGGTTTGTAAAGATATTTGATATTGCTGATAAATGGTCGGCAAAAAACCCACCAAACTGAACCACTGCCCTGCATAAACACCAAAAACCAAAGCCAATATCCATGCGGGTGGATGGCTCAAAGTGCTTTTAATCAGTTCAAAGATGGCAATGGCTTGCGTGCTGATCTGCACACTTGGTACGGCTTTATAAATGATGATTGCGAGCGCAAAGGATAACAATCCCAAACACATCCACACGCCTTGCCAATCCAAGATGGGCAGTAAAAACGGCGTACTTAGTAAACCAATACCCATCCCACCGCCCATATAGGCACTCCACAGCCCCATTTTGGCAGGCAACTGCTCCACTGCAACCAGTTGACGAATAAATGCAGGGCCGCTGAGTGTAATCAGTAAAAAGCCAAAACCTTCAATTACACGCAGACTTAATAGTGCGGAAAAGCTATGTACAAAACCACCAACAAAACTTGCACCTGCCAATAAAGACAAACCCAAAAGTACACAGCGTTTTAAGCCAATTTTTGCAGTATAACTGCCTAGCAACAACGCCAAAGACATGCCCGCAGCTTGTACCAAAGACAGCAAAAAACCTGCCTGAACCAAACTAATTCCGAGTTCAGCTTGTAGGATGGGTACAGTCGGTGGCAACTTGCCAATATGCATTGCTGCCATAAAACCCGCAGCAACAATCCACAAATCCTTTGTCAGCCAACGTACCGAACTCACTGCGCTCTCCCTTAATTTTCGCAAGGCAAGCTTAGCAAGAACATCTCACTGTTTTTAGTGGAGATTTAGATGAGCTTAGTGTTTTTAGCGATAAATTAGCATTCTCTTTACGATGCTGATCGTACGATTTTTAACTTGAATAATACTGCGTGCGTTTTTGGGAAAATTTCTCTAATTGCTTCAAAAAGCCTTCAAAATAGCACTTTTCTTTTTCTTCGCTACGATAACCCGCATACAAGGTACGGCGTAATCCTCCCGCAGCAACGCAGTCTAAACGACGTGAAGTTACCCAGCCTTTTTGCTCATATTCATTCACCACCCAATCTGGCAATGCGCCAATCCCTCGCCCACTCGCCACCAGTTGAATCAACATTTGGGTTAAATCTGTAGTACGAATAGCTTTTGGCTGAATATTGGCTGGAATGAATAGCTTAGACATAATATCTAAACGGTGTTTATCGACAGGATAGGTAATCAGGGTTTCTTCTGCCAACTCCTGTACGGTAATGCGCTCGGCACGTACTAAAGGATGAGTATTTGACAACACCAAACGCGATTCATATTCAAAAATTGGAAAATATTCGATACCTTTTAAGGCAATCGGGTCTGCGGTAATCAATAAATCAAATTCTGCGTTTTGCAATAATTCATGCGGATTGGCTTCAAAACCTGAAGCAAAATCTAAATCTACATCAGGGTATTGCTGACGATATTGATTCAGCAGCGGCATCAACCAGTCAAAGCAACTATGACATTCCGAAGAAAAAATAATTCGCCCCGTTTGACCATGCACAATGCGGGTAATATCAGTTTGGGTGATTTGAATTTGTGGCAGGACATCATCCGCCAGTTTCAATAAACGCTGTCCGACATTGGAAAATGTCACAGGGCGACTACGACGGTTCACCACTTCTACGCCATACCAATGATCTAGTTCTTTGAGTTGATGAGAAATGGCAGATGGCGTCAGACATAAATCATTGGCGGCAGCAACCAAAGAACCATGTTCACGCAGGGCTGATAGCGTTTTTAAGTGGCGAATTTCAAGCATTGCTTGTTCCTAGTTTTTCAAGTTATTGACTGCATGTTTAGACCTAGGTCGCATTTTTATTTTGCAAAATAAGAAACAAAGCCAAACATGATTCAATTTAATAATGAATTAATTTAATCTTAGCATGTAAATAATGAGTTTTCTTCATCTTAGTTTTTATTCGATGATATTTACTACGAAATCAATACAATTCCATAAAAATAATATGGCTTTCAGCAAGCATGTTTTAGGCTTCCAACGTGCAGAGCCAAACTAGAATTGAAATTCTTAACCCAAGCCTCGCTTACTCCGACAACTTCTCTCCACAATGTGGGCAGTATTTATAAGGCTCCTGTTCTAAACGCAGCTCTTCTTCACGACGCTCACGAATTAACTGCAATAAAATATCTTGGGTTTGCTCAATGGTTAAACCGACTTGTTTGCGTAAATCTTCAATTTTTTCTTGATCATTTAACAGATCAATCTCACTATTTTGCAATAGCTCTCTAAATTTCAACCCTAAATGCTGCTTACGTTGTTCAAGTTCGTTGGCTAAACCTGTGGCTAAAATACCTGCAGGCAATGCTGCCAAGCCGACACCCAATACCGTAATTAACGCACCTAAAATTCTGCCCCAAGGGGTAATTGGTGTGACATCGCCATAACCGACTGTGGTTAAAGTCACCACTGCCCACCACATCGAAGCGGGAATTGAGCTAAAGGCTTCAGGCTGTGCCTTGCTTTCCACCACATACACACCTGCGGCAGACATCACAATCATAATAGAGAGAATAAAAATGACTGCCTGAAATGATCCTTTTTCCCGTTTGATCACTCTTAATAAAATTTGCAATGATACAAAGTAACGTGTCAGTTTTAACAAACGCAGCAAACGTAAAATTCTTAGGAACCGTAAATCTAGATGCACAAAGAAGTTAATATAAGCAGGTAGAATCGCCAACAAATCTATAATTGCCCCACCGCTGGTAAGCCATTTTACACGCTGTTTCCACGGCGAAATAAACGGGTCTTTTTCGGCAATACTCCAAATCCGCAGCAAATATTCAAGCGTAAACACTGCGATGGAAAAGTTTTCAAAATGGTCAAAAAATACCTGATAGGCAAGATAGACATCATTCACCGACTCTAAAATAACCGCACTGGCATTGCCTAAAATCAGTAAAATTAAAAAATAGTTAATGCAACGACTAAACCATGTTTCATAGTCATCGTCGTGTAAGTTGTTATAGACAAATTTTCGAAATGTGTACCACGGTGTAAATGCCATACCGAATATTATATTTTAAGGCTTACAGTGATGGCAGTTTAACCGAAGTTTTTCTCAAAACGATAGTATTTTATGTGACGTTAAGCGGGCATTTTTAATGCAGAATTGCAGTATAAGTCATCATTATCCAAATGACTAAACTACTGAATAAACAGCAATGCTAAACGCACCTGATCATAGCCCATGCGTGGACTAGTCGCTTCAACAATCGGGCGCAGTTTAATTGCGCCATCATCGCTGAAGTGCTCTGCATTTTGACGCTTCATTAATCGCTTATAAATTTTACGGACCTCTTCCACCACTTCTTCACCTGGATGTGCCACTGAAATATCCAGATTTTGTTCTTTTTGCAAACGTGCCAAATGGTTGATAATAGTTGCAGGAGTTAAACCTCGCTCTACTGCAATATCCTGAATATCATAACCTTCTTCAAATAAAGCGCGGGTTTCATCTAACGTGGCAGTCGCATAATTGGTTTTTCCACCTTTGGCAATTTTCTTTTCATTGCGCAAAATTTCGGTTTCGTTCAACGTGCCACCACAGTGACGAATAAATGCATTATGTTGTGGTGTTAAATCCATCAGCTCATAGTGCGTTTCAGCTTCTTCAGACAATTCCTGAAAACGGCGGTCAGCCTTAATCGCTAAACTGTCGAGTTCCAAAGCTTGGCTATTAAATCCCAATAAACGCAAACCGCTTAACGATTTTAATCGTGACAACGCCACATAACCCTGCCCTTTTTCAAAAGTATGGCTAAGATTGATTTCTGCCGCTTCTAAGGTCATACCTTGTGATTTGTGGATGGTAATTGCCCATGCCAAACGCAGCGGAATTTGCTGGAAACTGGCAATGGTTTTGCCTGCATCATTATCCACCGACCAAGTTTCAGGCTCGACCAGTAATACTGTGCCATCGGTCAATTTTACTTTAGGCAAAATACCGTGATCGTCATCTTCTTCAAAGCCAATCACTTCGCCCAAACTGCCGTTGATATAGCCCATATCGAAGTTGTTTTTAACAAACATCACTTTGGCATGTTTTTTTAGATTTAAAATTTCAGGCGCACGTACGGATGATTTCAGCGTTTCAATCAACTTTTCATTGCCATCACACACGGCATCAAACTGCTTGCTCTCAGTTTCAATTTCATTCAGATGCTTAAAGTTGATATTGTCCACGTCCATATTGTGCGTATATAAACGTGTGAAAGTGTCGCCAATATCTTGATGGCGGGTGTGCTCCAAAGCCTGAATATGTTGATGATCAATACTTTGTGCACGAATTGCATTGAGAATGTCATTTAAATAATCGTCGCCCTGACGGTGCTGCTCAGTTAAATAACAGACTCGAAATTTAGCTTCGACCCACGCCTCTGACATAAAACAGAACTTGTCACGATTGCGCTCATCGTTTTTTCCTACAGGCGGTAACTGGAAAAAATCTCCTGCAACAATCACCTGAATGCCGCCAAAGGCTTCATCACTGTCTTTAAAATATTTTAAAACCTGATTGACTAAATTCAGTTGCTTGGCATGCAACATCGAAATTTCATCAATAATCAACACTTGCGCATTTTCTAAATGTTCTTTGAGATATTTGCGCTCTTTCATATTTTTTAGGTCGGCATCGGACAAAAAGTCTTTAATACCAATACCTGCCCACGTGTGAATGGTCATGCCATTCATATGCGTTGCAGCAATACCTGTAGATGCTGTAATGGCTACAGGTACTTTTCGTGCTTTTAAATAATTGATGTATTGATTCAGGGTATAGGTTTTACCCGCACCAGCAGAGCCTGTTAAAAAGACATTTTCGCCTGCTTTTAAAAGTTTAAGTGCAGTTTCCTGTTTCATAAGACCTATACCATTGCTGAACGGCTATAGCCTAACGAGTTTTTGCCTAAAAGTTAAGGCTCAAGTCTGCGAATACGACAACTGTTGTCTTATGCTTTAGCTGGCAATTGTGGATTCAGCCATGCAATAAACTGCTCTGCAATGGTCACCAGTAACTGTTCCGCTTTTTGATTATTCGGATATTCCAACTGATCAAATTCAAGTTGCCTCTGCCGAAAATGACAGCCCAGAGTCAATTGCTGCGCATAATGTGGCGATGCCATGTGAAAAGCCACATATTGCCCTTCACTCATTAGCTTGGCATAGCTAAGTGCCAAACAGTGTTTAAAGTTTTGTGATTCTTCAATAATACGGTCTAGATGAGTCAGCTCCTCAAAGCACCAACCTGAAAACTTTAGCATCGGCATAGGGCTTTTGGCCTGCCATGCACAGCACTGAATTTCCTTTTTTAATTTGGCCATCAGCTCTGCTTTGTAGACCTGTTGATGCCAACGCACCGCCTGATGAAACAGCCCTAACCAACTCAGACTTTTAGGAATATGCGTATGCGCTGCAAAATATTCTAGTAAATAATCACGCACATAACTGTCAAACACTGAAACTCGCTTATGCTGCGCCCGTAAATAAAAACGCTGCCGAAAATCATCGGGTTGAAGCTGATAACGCTGCAATACCGTATAAAAATCACGCTGCTGCTGACTCTCGGGCTGAATATAATCCAACAAAGTAGGCTGTAAATCCTGTGTGATTTGCTGCAAATAAGTCATATAACTTTGCATGACACGACTCAAACGTCTAAATACATGCTTAACCAAATACTCATCTTGCTGCGCCACGGTTTTTAGCAAACTCATCCATTCATCCAAATACAAAATGGAAGGACTAATCGCAACACGTGGATCATCCAACGATTGTTTTTCGCCATGCGGCATTAAACTGACATTATGCGCATGTGCGAACCACGCTTGCTGTGTCGCATATACATTACAGCTTTGAATGAACATACGTGCGGCTGAATATTGAAAATATTGCAAAGTTGCCAAAATAATCCGTGGATGTGCCTGACTACAATCGACAAAACTGAGCGCAGTCACTGCCACCCGCACACTGGTATGATGAATATTTAAACTAAGCCAATCCAACACTTGTGCAGACTGTTTAAACAGCCAATTCACCGCACGTGGATAATCAAATAACGGCAGTTTGGCGACTTTCTTTTGCCAAATTAAAGGGCAAGATTTTAAAAAATGCGGTTTCGCCAAAGCATCGGAACGCTGCCACACCTCACGGTGCATTAAACGCGCAAAACCCAATAAATGCCCATGTTCTTCGGCATGTCGATACAACAACCGAATATCATCCTGATGATCGATTAAATCCTGCAAATTAAATCGTTCAGGAAATGAAATACTTAAAATACGATGCATGGCTTTAGGTAAAAATTCTGCCGCACTAAAACAAAAATCATCATAACTTTGCATCAGTGCTTGCACTGGCAAAAAGGTTTCACCCTCTATAAATTCCAAAGCACACAGCATCGTTAAGTTAGTTAAAACATCTTCAGGAATGTGCTGCCCTTGCTGCACAAATTTGGTCAATACTGGTTGATACTGATCGTCTGCCTGCATTAATGCCTGATCTAAAATTTGTGCCTGCATTGCATCTAAATGCAATAACAATTGCTTAACCCGTGCTGCACCATCTACCCACAGGTAAACTTGCTGCAGAATCAATTGTCGCAATTGCTGCGCCTGATTACGCAAAAATAAAGAATGCTGCGGTTTTAAATCCCCAGTCAAAAAATGCAGATCATGTAAGAAAAAATCTTCAAATGCTTCTTGCTGTTTCCCCGCAAATTCAAAGTGAGTTTCTATTAAATTTGTATGCGATTTTGGCGGATAAAATTCAAGACTAAACAGACCATTCAGCAATTCGACCCGATGCTGCAAAGGATCGATCCGAAACAAATTTTGTGCTGTAAAATGTCCAACCAAATCCATTTGATCTTGATAGATTTCTGCGGCCACACTGGAAATACGAACCAATTGCTGTGCAACGGCATGCAACTGGCTATGCTGGCAAATTGGCTGCATATACGCTCCTCATGCTTAAGTGCGGTCTATCTAAGTGTCATCTTATTTTTATTTGATTGCACCGACTAGACCCATCACGTGATACATCCCTATTTTTTGTTTTTTATTTCCATCTGCAAAAAGTGGACAATTCTTCAATCGAGCTTAAGCCACTTATTAATTGAATTACACCTGAAATTTATGTGAACGGTATCTACACCTTAAAATTAGAGATACAAAAACACTATAAACAAGATTTAAGCCCTTGCCTATAGCCTGCGCACAACTTCAGAAAAAATAAAAACCCATTAAAAAACAAATAAATTTCAATTGATTAGTTTGCATTATTTACTCAGAAAATAGGGTTGGTGTTTGGTAGGTAGGATTTCACCACAAAGCATTGAATACTCAAATCACGGTTCAACACCGCGTTAACAACACATTATTCCAATACCCAATGCAAGAAGGAATCTGAGCATGGCTTTTAAAAATATTGCAGATCAAACCAACGGTTTTTATATTCCTTGTGTGTCTCTCTTCGGCCCTGGTTGTGCCAAAGAAATTGGCGTAAGAGCGCAAAATTTAGGTGCTAAAAAAGCCCTGATTGTGACAGATGAAGGACTGTTTAAATTTGGCGTAGCCGATACCATTGCAGGCTATCTCACCGAAGCAGGCGTTGCTAGCCATATCTTTGCAGGTGCTGAGCCAAACCCAACCGACATTAACGTACATAAAGGTGTCGATGCCTACAATGCCAATCAATGCGACTTTATTGTGTCTTTAGGTGGCGGTTCTTCACACGACTGTGCCAAAGGCATTGGCTTAGTTACCGCAGGTGGTGGGCATATTCGTGATTATGAAGGCATTGATAAAAGTACCGTGCCAATGACTCCACTAATTGCCATTAACACCACAGCAGGTACAGCATCGGAAATGACCCGTTTCTGTATCATTACCAATACCGACACGCACGTTAAAATGGCAATTGTCGATTGGCGCTGCACACCACTCATCGCCATTGATGATCCAAAACTCATGATTGCCAAACCTGCAGGTTTAACCGCAGCAACAGGCATGGATGCCTTAACCCATGCTGTAGAAGCCTACGTTTCAACTGCAGCCAATCCTATTACCGATGCCTGCGCTGAAAAAGCTATTCGTATGATTAGCCAGTGGCTTAGCCCTGCCGTGGCAAATGGTGAAAATATTGAAGCACGTGATGCCATGAGCTATGCGCAATATTTGGCTGGTATGGCATTTAATAATGCCTCATTGGGTTATGTGCATGCCATGGCGCATCAACTCGGTGGTTTCTACAACTTGCCGCACGGCGTCTGTAATGCAATTTTACTGCCGCATGTTTGCGAATTTAACCTGATTGCCTGCCCTGAGCGTTATGCAGATATTGCAGAATTGATGGGAGTCAATACTGACGGATTAACCACCACAGAAGCCGCCTATGCCGCAATTGATGCAATTCGTGAATTATCTAGCTCAATTGGTATTCCAACAGGTTTAGCAGAGTTAGGCGTGAAAGAAGATGACTTGGCGATTATGGCTGAAAATGCACAAAAAGATGCCTGCATGCTCACCAACCCACGTAAAGCCAATCATGCACAAGTGGTCGAAATTTTTAAAGCCGCGATGTAATTTGAATCTCCTGCTGAGTGAATCAAGATTTGCTCAGCATCTCCCATCCTTTTTTTCAATTTTCCTCTTTTGCTGTTTTATTTTTATCCTTCCCTTTGGCAGAACCATCTCAGATGCGTTCTGCTTTTTTTGCTGTTCAGAACAAAATGAACTCGCAGCATAAAACTAAAGCGATTTAGATGCAGAGGGTTTGCATAATTCAATTTGACAAATGCGCACAGCTCATCAAGGATATAGTCAAAATAAAATGGATGACGAACACCTTATGCTGTTAAGTAAAAAACAAAAAACAACACCAAGCTATCAACCCGATATTTTGGGTGCCGATTACCAACAAATGACGCTGGATTTTCCATCTGATTATGAAGGCAAAGTGATTGCTACCTTGGTACGCAAAAAAGCTGAACAGGAAACCCGTAAAGCCGTACTTTATATTCATGGTTTTATTGACTATTTCTTTCAAACTGAAATGGCAGACCAGTTTAATCAGCATGGTTATGACTTTTATGCCCTAGATTTACGTAAATATGGGCGTTCGCATTTGTCACATCAAAATTGGTACAATGTGCGCAGCTTGTCTGAATATGATGCAGAAATTTCCGCTGCACTTGAGCAAATTGCCACAGAAGAACATGACTCAGTAATTTTGGCAGGACATTCAACAGGTGGATTAATCACCACGTTATATGTGGCACATCATCCCAATCATCCACTGATTCGTGGTTTATGGTGCAACAGCCCTTTTTATGATTTCAATATGAGCGAGATTGAGAAAAAATTCGGCATTCCTCGTTTAAGCCAATTGGGCAAATTGCTGCCAGAAATGAAATTTCCAAGCCGCCTTAATCCATTTTATGTACCAAGTCTACACAAACAATATCATGGTGAATGGTTATTTAATTTGGAATGGAAGAAACCGCGTTATCCAAAAGTGCGATTAAGTTTTGTTCGTGCAATTCATGAAGCGCAAAAAGAAATTCATGCCAGTGTGCATTTGGGTGTACCCACCTTAATTATGCATGCGAGTCAAAGTAGTTATCCACGCCAATGGAATGAGATTGCGCAACGCACTGACGTAATTTTAAATGTTGCAGATATGCAAAAATATGGGCATCACATGCATGGCGATATTCAGCTTTGCCAAATTGAAGATGGCGTGCATGATTTGGTGCTTTCTGCGCCAGAAGTCCGCGCGGAAGTGTATCAGTCCTTGTTTGACTGGTTAAACCGCAAAGGGCTGTAAAAACTAAAAAAAACAGTAAGACTAAAGGACAGTGAAATGAAAGCCTAAAGACTTGATTCGTCATTTAGGCTTTGTATTTTAATAAAATTTGATGTGCAGGATGATGCTTTGGCATCAGTTCAATTAAACGCTCTACCGCATCAATCGCTTCAGGGCTATGCGCCAAATGTTTCAGCAATACATCGGTATCTTGTGCATTAAAAATGGCATCACTCAGGCGTGATTCTAAACAATCTCGCCATGCGCATAAAAATGGACTTTCAGTTTTCGCCAAAAATACCCCTGCACACGTTTGCAAGGCAGACTGCACATAACCTGCATCTAAAGCCTGCTCAGCTTGTAAAAAATCGGCTTCAATATGCGCCAAAACTCGGTAAGGACGCGAGCCGAGCATCCCCCCTAAAATATCGCGTAATTGCGACATTTCAGCTTTTAGCGTTCCCATGCTGACTTTACGCTCACCATATAGTGCTTGGTGTAAAGTGTCTAAACTCATGCCTTGTGGGCAAAGTGCCAAAATCACCAATATTTCAATTTGACGCGGTGTCATCACCACCACTTTGCCATTAAATAACACCTGTGGCACACGAAACGCGCGAATATAAAGCTGCTGTTTTTGCTGTTCCAGCAACGCATTTTGAATTAAAGAAGCACAGCGCTCTGCTGCCAACAAACCCAAACTGTTATGATTTTTCCAAGTGGTCGATAAATCAATCACGCCCAACACTTGTTTGGAATGTGGGTCTAAAATTGGTGCAGCATAACAAACCCAGTCATGTAACGATGACATATAATGTTCACTGGAAAACACACAACTGGCTTGCTGAGTTTTGAGTGACAAAGCCAAAGCATTGGTACCCACCAACTCTTCACGCCACTGTCCACCCTCTACAAAATGTACTCGTTCCGCCACATTACGCATTTGAGCGCTCGCTGCCGTCCAAATAATCGTACTGCCCACATCGCCCACGGCTGCCACCATGTCGGACTGCTGCGCGATATGTTTTAAATCTTCTGCGCAATTTTGCACAGCTCTCTGTAAAGCCGAACCGCCTTGCGGATGCGATAAACTGGAATTTAACGGAGCAGCCTGCCGATCTACAGGAATTTCTGCAATTTCAGAGCGTTGCCAAGAATTTAAAATACTCTGCTGAATTTGCTGCGCATGCAGCGGCGATAAACTACTGCTTTGTCTAAACCGTTCAATATGCAATTGTTTTTCCAATAGATCTTGTTTTTTCATCATGACTGATTCTCACAATCCTGTGGGCATTACATCCATTGTAGTGCTTGTTTTTGTAAGGATTTGTTCGTTGCTTGTAAACCTGCAACTTTCCAACCTTTTTCCAACCTTATATTGGTATGCTAAACAAATAACGTACCAAAGTACCTTATACCATAGCCGTAAATTTAACCTGATTTTAGACACAGGATTGTTCTAAACGGTAAAGTGACGGCAGATTATAAAAAACCATCAAAGGAAGAGAATTATGCGTTACGTAGATCCCAATCAACCCGGTTCAAAAGTTCAATTTAAAGCACAATACGAAAACTTTATTGGTGGCGAGTGGGTCGCCCCTGTAAAAGGCGAATACTTTGAAAATATCTCTCCTGTAGATGGCAAAGTATTTACCAAAGTCCCACGCTCATCGGCAGAAGACATTGAACTGGCTTTAGATGCAGCCCATAAAGCCAAAGCACAATGGAACAGCTCATCTCCAACCACACGCTCCAACATTCTGCTTAAAATTGCAGATCGTTTAGAACAAAATCTAGAATTATTGGCAGTGGCAGAAACATGGGATAATGGTAAGCCTGTCCGTGAAACATTGGCTGCCGACATTCCATTGGCAATTGACCATTTCCGTTATTTCGCAGGCTGTATTCGTGCCCAAGAAGGCGGAATTTCTGAAATTGATGAAGATACCATCGCCTATCATTTCCATGAGCCATTGGGCGTTGTGGGGCAAATTATTCCATGGAACTTCCCAATTTTAATGGCAACATGGAAACTTGCACCTGCTTTGGCTGCGGGTAACTGTATTGTACTTAAACCTGCGGAGCAAACCCCTGCTAGTATTTTAGTTTTGGTCGAGCTGATTCAAGATTTATTGCCTGCAGGCGTACTAAACGTAGTCAATGGTTACGGCGTAGAAGTCGGTCGCCCATTGGCAACTAATCCACGTATTGCCAAAATTGCATTCACAGGTTCGACTCAAGTCGGTCAATTGATCATGCAATATGCCACTGAAAACATCATTCCAGTGACTTTGGAGCTTGGTGGTAAATCTCCAAATATTTTCTTTGAAGATATTATGGCGCAAGATGACGACTACCTAGATAAAGCGCTTGAGGGCTTTGCCATGTTCGCGCTGAATCAGGGTGAAATTTGTACTTGTCCATCACGTGCGCTCGTACAGGAAAGTATTGCTGACCGTTTCCTTGAAAAAGCCATTGAACGTGTTAAACGTATTAAAACAGGTCACCCGCTTGATACTGAAACTATGATTGGTGCGCAGGCATCGCAAGAACAACAAAACAAAATCTTGGGTTGTATTGCGACAGGTCGTGCCGAAGGTGCGCAAGTTTTAACAGGTGGCGGTGAACGTCATGAAGTTGGCAGTGGTTTCTATATTGAGCCGACAATTTTCAAAGGCACCAATGACATGAAAATTTTCCAAGAAGAAATTTTCGGCCCAGTGCTTTCTGTGACTACATTTAAAGACTTTGATGAAGCCATTAAAATTGCCAATGACACCATTTACGGTTTAGGTGCAGGTGTTTGGTCACGTTCTGCGCACACTTCTTACCGTGCAGGCCGTGCTATTCAGGCGGGTCGCGTTTGGACGAACTGTTACCACATCTACCCTGCGCATGCCGCTTTCGGTGGTTATAAAAAATCAGGTATTGGCCGTGAAAACCACAAGATGATGTTAGAACATTATCAACAAACCAAGAACTTGTTGGTGAGCTACTCAACTAAACCTGCTGGCTTCTTCTAAGTTGGTTAATTCAACCTTAACATGATGAATGAAAATGCGAACTTCGGTTCGCATTTTTTATGTTTTGGATATACGAATGGACAAAAAGTAAAATAAAAAAGCCATTCATCCAAACAGATTTTAAAGCCATAGACCTCAAGTTGCTGACATTAAAATCATGGATAAAAATCACAGACATAAAAAAGCACCATTTTTAAAATGATGCTTTTTGATCAAATCATTACTACTTATTTTTTAGCAGCTACAGATGCTTCAGTAGTGATGTTAACAGTAATTTTATCACCCACGTTTGGTACATAGCTTGCGATACCAAATGCAGAACGGTTGAATGATGTTGTTGCATTAAAACCAACAGTCGCTGCCTGAGTCATTGGGTGTGGACCTTGTTTGTTCAATACTGCGTCAAGTACCACTGGCTTAGTTACACCTTTAACTGTTAAATCACCTGTGATTTTAAAGTTTTTCTTGTCTTGAGTTTCAACTTTTGTACTTTTAAAAGTAATGGTTGGATATTTTGCTGCATCAAACCAATCTGCTGCCATTAAGTGCTCATCTAAAGCTTTTACGTTGGTGTTGATGCTACTTAATGGAATCGTCACATTCACAGATGAGTTAGCAGGTTTTTTCTCATCAATGTTGATAGTACCTTGAATGTCTGAGAAGTTACCTGATGGCGTAGAAAAACCGAAGTGATCCCAAGTAAATACAGTAGCAGTATGCGTTGGGTCAATTTGATAAGCCACTGGTTTAGCCATTGTCATTGTTGCTGCAGACGCGATAGCCAAACCTAAAGCAATTGATTTCATGTTCATATTGTTCATCTCTAAAAGTGTTGATACGTTTCAATGAGGTTTAGTTTATAGATTTTTGCTGCAAATACAGGATTAAAGATAAAACAGTATGTTGCATGACTGAAACGATAAATTTGTAAAAATATGCATGCGCGTTTTACATCGCTGTTGCAGGGCTGCGATATTGAATAAAACCTGTTCTTTTTGCGACACGATCATACAACTGCCGTGCCTGTAAATTATCTTCATGAGTCAGCCAATATACCCGATCACATTCACGCTGTTGCGCTGTTTGATTCACCTGCTGAATAAGCTGCTGAGCAATTCCCATCCCTCTGTACTCAGGCAAGGTATATAAATCTTGCAAATAGGCATAAGGTTTAAGCGTCCAACAACTGTCATGTTCAATTACATGCACAATTGCCACAACTTGAGTTTGATATACGGCAGCAAAACCATAAATATGCGTACTGTGTGGATTAATTAGTTTTGACCACGTATTTTGCGTAACCTCATCACTGAGTTGCACCTGATAAAATTGCTGATAACCCTGCCAAAGTGGTTGCCATTGCTCAAATTGGATTTCACTTAACGCGACAATGTCGATGTGCTTAAATTGATGATCTAATATAGTTGTCTGCATGCTTTGATATTGCCTGATTATTTTTGCATCGAATCATTTTATTGATTATGCATCATTCATATTATGCTTAGGCTATTTTATAAACTATTTTTCAGCAATAAAAAAAGCTTTACCCTACGCATAGAATAAAGCTATTTTTGACGATACACCATTTAATGCACTGTATTCATCGCAATAGATTAAAGCTTCTCAATCAAAATACGATCAACTTGCTTTAAGCCTGATTGCTTTTCATGGTTCTTACGGCGAATTTTGATTTGCTGATCTTCAGCCAAATCCTGTAACAACAACTCTACCGCCACCATAGCTTCAAGTGGTAAATCTTGTCCAATCCACTTTTGCTCACCCGCATCCATTAAAGTGACTTCATCATTAATTTGCTCGTACAAACTCATTTCTCATCTCACTCAATTACACAGAGGTTTATTCACAAACCTGACTTACACTGAAAAAATTTGTTGGATCATCACATCGAATACCAAACAAATATGCAAAAATAAAAGACGTCCCTTTGCAGGAACGCCTTTAAAAACACTGGATTAAAAAATTAAGCTGTTAATTCTTTTACTGCAGCAACAACCGCTTCAGTGGTAATGCCAAAGTACTGATACAAGTCTTTTGCAGGTGCAGATTCACCATAAGTTGTCATACCAATAACTTTACCGTCTAAGCCGACAAACTTCCACCAGTAGTCTACATGCGCTGCTTCAACCGCAACACGTGCACGAATATGTGATGGCAATACCGCTTCACGATATGCTGCATCTTGCTTCACAAATTCTTCTGCACACGGCATAGACACAACACGTACACCTTCAAGCTGCGCGTATGCTTCCATTGCCAAGCCCACTTCTGAACCTGTTGCAATAATAATGGCTTTCAATTCACCTTTTTCTTCAGCCAAGACATAACCACCTTTTGCCACGTTCTCAATTTGCGCTTGAGTACGAGTTTGGAATGGCAAGTTTTGACGTGAGAAAATTAAAGCAGTTGGACCTTCGCTGCGTACTAATGCAGATTTCCAAGAAATAGCCGCTTCAACGGTATCTGCAGGACGCCATGTATTTAAGTTTGGCGTACCACGTAAAGATGCAATTTGTTCAATCGGTTGGTGTGTTGGACCATCTTCACCCAAACCAATCGAGTCGTGGGTATACACATGAATCACACGTTGCTTCATTAATGCAGACATACGCACGGCATTACGCGCATATTCCATAAACATTAAGAATGTTGCAACGTAAGGAATGAAACCACCGTGAAGTGCTACACCATTTGCAATAGCAGTCATACCAAACTCACGTACGCCATAATGCACGTAGTTCCCTGCTGCATTGTCCTGAACGCCTTGGCAACCCTTCCAAAGGGTTAAGTTTGAACCTGCCAAGTCTGCAGAACCACCCAATAATTCAGGCAATAATGGGCCAAATGCTTGCAAAGTATTTTGGCTGGCTTTACGCGTTGCAATAGTTTCAGCTTTAGCATTGGTTTCAGCAATAAACGCATCTGCCTGCGCGATGAATTCTGCAGGTAGTTCACCGCTTAAACGGCGTTTAAGTTCTGCAGCTTCCGTTGGATATTTTGCTGCATAGGCATCAAAAGTTGTATTCCATGCTGCTTCTGCTTCTGCACCTTTCGCTTTAGCATCCCAAGCGGCATATACATCTTCAGGAATAACAAATGCTTCATCTGTCCAGCCTAATGCTTGACGCGTCAAAGCGATTTCATCATGGCCTAATGGCGCACCGTGACAGTCTTCTTTACCTTGTTTGTTTGGCGAACCTAAACCAATAACAGTTTTACAAATAATAATAGTCGGTTTTTGCGTTTCAGCTTTTGCTT
Organism: Acinetobacter sp. YH12211; assembly: GCF_013418015.1. Taxonomy (NCBI): domain Bacteria; kingdom Pseudomonadati; phylum Pseudomonadota; class Gammaproteobacteria; order Moraxellales; family Moraxellaceae; genus Acinetobacter; species Acinetobacter sp. YH12211. The sequence goes on along the minus strand of NZ_VPCW01000002.1, from coordinate 143,852 downwards.
CAACCGTTGCAGCACGAATTGCATCGGCATCGTGACCATCAACTTTTAAGACTTGCCAGCCGTAAGATAAGAAACGTTGTTCGGTATCGTCAGAGAACCAGCCTTCTACTTCACCATCAATAGAAATGCCGTTGTCATCATAATAAACAACCAGCTTGCCTAAACCTAAAGTACCTGCCAATGAACATGCTTCGTGTGAAACACCTTCCATTAAGCAACCATCACCCAAGAAACAGTAAGTGAAATGGTCTACAACCTGAATATCTTCTTTATTAAATTGTGCAGCCAGTGTTTTTTCTGCTAAAGCAAAACCAACAGCATTTGCAATCCCCTGACCGAGTGGACCAGTGGTGGTTTCAATCCCTGGTGCATAACCCAATTCTGGGTGGCCAGGTGTTTTAGAGTGTAACTGACGGAACGCTTTTAAATCTTCGATTGAAAGATCATAACCTGTTAAATGCAACAACGCATATTGCAACATTGAACCATGACCATTAGACAATACAAAACGGTCGCGGTTTGCCCATTGTGGATTGGTTGGGTTGTGATTCAAAAATTCACGCCACACCACATCGGCAATATCTGCCATCCCCATCGGTGCACCTGGATGTCCTGAATTTGCTTTTTGCACAGCATCCATTGCCAATACACGAATTGCGTTTGCAATACGACGTTCGTTAAGCGGGGTCGTCATAGGTCAGAGTCCACAAAAAATCGTTAAATAGAAGAAGATGAATAGAATTCAAAACAGCCGCTATTCTCTCAAAAAAACGCCTGAGGGGTAAAGCCTATGCAACAATATTTCCGCATTAATTCCCATTCAGGGTATTTTTCGTGCAAATTCAAAGACGTTTTCACGTTTATAACAACAAGAAAATAGCTAATTGCCGTGTTAAGCTCTATTCTTGGCAAAATTCTAAAGTATAGATATTTCAACTTATAGACGCAGGATGGAATTGTGATGTCGCTCTTGCAGCAACTCCAATCAAATGCCTAGCAACAAGTTAAAACACAACAGTATTCTGTAGAAATAATAGACAGATTTTAACACATCTTGAATTTTATTCACTTTTCACACAATAAATTGAATCACAGCCATCGTCCAAAATTTTAAAACAGCTTTTGAAAATGCAGCTTGATGCAGATAAAGTCAATTCAAAGTCTTTAAATTACCCATCTACAATATTGTTTTTAAAAATGATTCACCACTTAAAAACAAGGTGCTCCTTAGTTTAAAATTATGACAGCATACTTTAGCCAACATGAATATTTTTGAGTCACAATATAGTCATACCGATACTTTATCTATTTTTTAGCTAAAGATATGCGATAAAAAGTCATTGAATTGAAATAAATTCAGCCAATTTAGTCGTAATGCGCTAGTCCTAAAGTCTAACTCGATGTAACATATTGCGTCTTTTGAATTTAACTGTGATAGGACTTATGCGCGAGTACGCTGTATTTACCTCGGAATCTGTAAGCGAAGGCCATCCAGATAAAATGGCTGACCAAATCAGTGATGCCATTTTGGATGCAATCTTAAAAGAAGACCCTTATGCGCGGGTTGCTTGTGAAACGCTTGTAAAAACGGGTGCGGTTGTACTGGCAGGTGAAATCACAACAACTGCAAATGTCGATTTTGAAGCCGTTGTTCGTCAAACCGTAAATGGCATTGGTTACCATCATTCTGACTTAGGTTTTGATGGTTCAACCTGTGCGGTCATTAACATGATTGGTAAACAATCACCTGAAATTGCACAAGGTGTAGACCGTCAAAAGCCTGAAGATCAAGGCGCAGGTGACCAAGGTTTGATGTTTGGTTACGCCAGCCGTGAAACTGATGTATTAATGCCTGCCCCAATTTCTTACGCACACCGCTTAATGGAAAAGCAAGCTGAATTACGTCGCAGTGGTGCTTTGCCGTGGTTACGCCCAGATGCAAAAAGTCAGGTGACTTTTGCTTATGAAAATGGTGTGCCTGTACGTTTGGACGCGGTGGTGTTATCTACTCAGCACGATCCTGAAATTTCGCAAATTCAGCTTAAAGAAGCGGTAATTGAAGAAATTGTGAAAAAAGTGATTCCTGCAGAAATGTTCCATGCAGACACCAAATTCCACATCAACCCAACAGGTATGTTTGTGATTGGCGGCCCTGTCGGTGACTGCGGTTTAACTGGTCGTAAAATCATTGTCGATACTTACGGCGGCATGGCACGTCATGGTGGCGGTGCATTCTCTGGTAAAGACCCATCTAAAGTTGACCGTTCTGCTGCTTACGCAGGTCGTTATGTTGCAAAGAATATTGTGGCAGCTGGCTTGGCAGACAAATGTGAAATTCAGGTGTCTTATGCTATTGGTGTTGCAGAGCCAACGTCAATTTCAATCAACACCTTCAACACTGCAAAAGTGGCAGATGAGTTGATTATTGCTTTAGTACGTGAACACTTCGATTTACGTCCATACGGCATTACCAACATGTTGAACCTGTTACAACCAATGTATAAACAGACTGCAGCTTATGGCCACTTTGGTCGTCAAGGTTCTGACACTGCATTTACATGGGAAAAAACCGACAAAGTTGAAGCATTAAAAGCCTCTGCAGGTCTGTAATGTAAAACTTTTCAGTTTTATCAAGCTCACTTCGGTGGGCTTTTTTATGCCTAAAATTTAGCTGTCAAACCACAATATACAAAATACGAATATGTTATAGTGAATCATTCCTGAGATTTTTTAAATACTCATCTAAGATAATGATGTAGGAGTTTATTATGGCGGTTATTCTTCAAGTCGATTTCCCTTCTGAAGGCCCATTTGGCGAAAGCATGAGCCAAGCGTACCGTGAACTTGCAGAAAGCATTAACCTAGAAACTGGCATGCTTTGGAAAATTTGGACTGAGAACAGTCAAACACAGGAAGCCGGTGGAATCTATCTGTTTGATCATGCGGCCAATGCTGAACGCTATTTAAAAATGCACACTGCACGTTTAGAAAGTTTTGGCGTGAAGAATATTCGTGGCAAGATTTTTGAGGTGAATGCTGCACTGTCTGCAATCAACCAAGCTGACTTCTTAAGTCGCTAATCTTTTTAAATTGCTCATCCATATTGAAGAATAAAATGGTGAGTCTCTTCAATATTGAAAAAACAGTTGAATAAAATCCTGAGCCATTTAATGATTCAGGATTTTTTGAAATCTTGTATAGACGAAATAAGCGTTAAGCTTGGATGCAGCACTTATTGCGTACGAATCACCTCAAGCACCGATTGTTGCACGGGCACTTCTTGATGATCTTGCAAATAAACATGCACGACTTTAAACACAACGGCTGCTGCCAAGCATGCCAAAATACAGAATAACCAGAAACCATAAGGACTACGAATATTGTGTGAACCACAAGTACCACATTCTTTTTCTGATGATTCCACCACCCGATTGCAACATGCGCAACGATATTGATGATACAGCATAGGTATTCTCCTACTTCACTGTAATTCTTGTTTTTATTGTTACACCATCTACCCTGATGCAGTGTAATTTTGTTTAAGCAACTGTGACACTTTGTAGCCTGCATCCTTTGGATGATTTAACTGACACAATCGCTTGTGAATTAGAATGTCAAAGTTCTGCTATTCGCGCAAATCGTATTTTTGAATAAACAGTCACTTTATCCATCTAAAATAGGTATGCCATGCTAAAATTCTGCATGCTCGATTACTTGAAGTTTAGACTCAAGCTTGGCTTTCAGCACATATTTTTTTATTACACGGAGTAAAGTTAAAGTGGTGCAACTCATTAAAAAAGGTGGCTTGCGAGAACGTGCCAACCGTAGTCGTAAATACCAAGGTTCGGAAAATACCGAAGCAACTTTGCAATCAAACCGTACTTATCAGCCCAATCATTTAGATAAAACTGAAAACACGACTGCAACCGAAATACTGAATGAAAAATCGTCAAACTTGGCTTTGGACAACATCAAATCATCTAACTAATTGGCATCAAAACCTATGTTTTAAAACATACGCAGTGCATCTAACCACAACCACACAGCAAATAATAAAAATAATCCGCCCGAGACCATATCAATATAACTGCCTGAACGCTGATATAACTTTTTCATTTTTGGTGTAGAAAGTAGCAACATAAATAGTGTAAATGTCACAAAAGTTTGGATTGGAATAATCACTGCCAATTGGGCTTTCAAAGATGCACTTGCCGATGAACTCAACGCCAAAGCAAATACACTACTAAAATAAATTAAGGTTTTCGGATTAGATAAATTGGTGAATAGACCCAATAAAAAGTAGTTTTTTGCGGCTGGAATTTGCACTTGAGTATCATCAAACTGTTTGCGCTGCTGCCAACTATGCCAACCGCCCGACAACATGCCCCATCCCATTTTGGCAAGAAATAAACCGCCAATCAGCATTAAGACTTGCTGAATCCAGGGAAATTGCTGCACCAAAACCGTAAAACCTAATAAGGTCAGCACCACCCACACCACAATCCCTGATGAAATACCCGCAATAATCTGCAAGGTATTACGGCGGGTATTGCTGGCTGCACTTTTGGCAATTAATAAAACATCTGGTCCTGGACTAAGCTGTGCCACAAAATGCAGCGCACAAATGGTGAATAACAAAGACATAAATACATCAGGAGAATTGAAAATCCGATTATACCTTGTGCGGTAGGAGAATAAATAAGGCTTTAAATGCACACCTCAATGTTTAAACACTCACGTGCATATTCACCAAAAAATACCCATAAAAAAACCGAATCAGCACGATTCGGTTTGATCTCAAGCATCACCCATATTATTTAGGTGGATTGACATCTTTCATTTCAATTTTTTTCGCATCGGGGGTAATTTCACGTGCTTCACCATCAATAATACTGGAATCACGACCACCGCCCTGCTGATTTTGCATGTCTTGCATTTGGCGCATTAAATCTGCAAACGGGTTTTGACCTGCTCCGCCCATGCCATTCATATCGCCCATCATGCCACCCATCATTTGATCCATCATGGCTTGCTGACGTTTCATCATGGCTTTCATCATTGCCGCTTTAAAGGCATTTTGTACGGCAGGAATCATCACCAGCAATGCCAAAACATCGCTGATTAATCCTGGAATCATCAATAAAAAACCCGCAAAAATTTTAGGTAAATTATTACTCAGCGCAGGATCGGCACTCATCTGCCCCATTTGCATTTGCTGCATTTGTGGCATCACGCCTGCAGAATATTTACGAATCAGGTTCAAACCAATGAAGAAAGCAGCGACAAACCAAAAGAACACGTACCACATGCTCCCCACTAGGTCGCCCACACCAATCCAGACGAAGACTTCAAGAACTAAGCCAATTAGAACAATAAGAAATAATTTCATGAAAATTAATCTAATCTCAACAAAATAAATAAAATGCAGTAACCAAGTGCTTCATCGGGATCAAGCTTTTTTGATTCGCTGTTGTTTCAATATGGGCATTATTGTATTTTTAAAGGTTAAGTCTGTCATTAATATTTTCATCATCACCCAATAACAGACTTAATACGTCTATATATTTAAACGATAAAGATAAAAATATGCGGCATAAGCCAATAATAACCACAACGCAATAAAAACTGATGCTGCAATATAACTGCTCGGTTTTTGACTGATCGCATCGGCTTGTAAACGACAGCGCTGCATTACCTCTGCAGGTACTAAACGCAATACCAACATGATGCCCAATGGCACTAAAATCAAATCATCCAAATAACCCAAAACAGGTATAAAGTCTGGAATTAAATCAATGGGAGAAATAGCATAAGCAGCGACCAACAATGCCAAAAGCTTTGCCATAAACGGTGTTTCAGGATCACGTGCTGCAAACCACACCGCATAAACATCTCGTTTAATTTGCTTCGCCCACTGTTTTAGCCTATTAATCCACTTCATTGCCGCTCTCATTTGCTACCGTATATAAAATATACGCCTCAAAACTTAAAATAAAATGAAGTCCAAAATTGAAAATATGGCAAAGGATACATGCTAATTGTTTAAACGGCAGCTTACTGACCGAATGTTTTGAAATTACTCCACACAAAAGAGATTTAAACTCCTATAATTCAACTTGATGTAATTTTTTAAGGCTTGGCATGTCACTTATTATTGGAATCGACCCTGGTTCTCGTCTAACGGGCTACGGCATTATTGAACGTGATGGCGCTAAATTACGTTTTGTAGATGCAGGAACCATTCGCACCGAAACCAGTGAAATGCCCGAACGCTTAAAACGGATTTTTGCAGGGATTGAACGGATTGTGAAATTTCACGGCCCGACTGAAGCAGCAGTTGAACAAGTGTTTATGGCGCAAAACCCAGACTCTGCCTTAAAATTGGGACAGGCTCGCGGGGCAGCGATTGCCGCTTTGGTAAATTTAGATTTACAAGTGGCGGAATATACCGCTCGTCAAATTAAACAATCTGTCGTGGGTTATGGCGCTGCCGATAAAGAACAAGTACAAATGATGGTCATGAAATTATTAAATCTATCCATCAAACCACAACAAGATGCTGCCGATGCTTTGGCTGCTGCAATTTGCCATGCTCATGCATCGGGCAGTATGACCAAATTGGCTGTGCTCAATGCCTTGGGTGGTATGGCACGCGGACGTAGTCGTTCAAGCTCCAGACGTCGCTAAATCAGCATCGCCATCGCTTATATTTTACCGATTCACAACCTGATAAATCGCTTGGCTCATGTGCTGTGCCTGTAAACCGCGCATGCCCTGCTGTGCCAATACATCCCCCGCCAAGGCATGTAACATGACAATTTCATGCAATTGAATTTTATGATGAAACTGGGCTTTTAAACTGGCAATCATGCCTGCCAACACATCGCCCATACCACCTGTACCCATACCAGGATTGCCTGCGGTACAAATCCACAATGAACTTGCTTGCGGTTCTGTAGATGCAGCTTGCAAAGTCAAACTACCTGAACCTTTTAACACCCAATCGCCTGCATAGCGTTGCTGCAATTGCTGAATCGCGGCAATACGGTCTGCTTCAATGGCTGCAACCGTAGTATTGAGCAAGGTCGCAGCCTCACCTGAATGTGGTGTGGCATAACTGTTCGGTTTTAGTTGGGCTGGATGATGCGATGAATGCGCTTGCTTCGCCAAAAACCATAAGGCATCGGCATCGTAAACTACTTCTACCTCGGACTGATTTAGTGCAGCAAACCAGTCTGCATAATGCTGTTCTGCCCAAGCATCACGTCCTAAACCCATCCCTAAACTTACGGCATCGACCTGTGAAATTAAGTGCTGAATTTCTGCGCCTGTCAGTGCGTCTATATCCCGCAACATTAAATTCGGCGCACGGCTTAATATCGCCACATGATGTTTGGCATGACAGACCACAGTCACTTTCCCTGCACCTGCGCTTGATGCGGCTTCTGCAGCCATCATCACCGCACCACCCATTTGCGCATGTCCGCCCACAATCAACACATGCCCATAACTGCCTTTGTGTCCAAAAGCCTGCCGTGCGGGTAATTGAATCAAATGTGGTGTGAGTTGGGCCAACGCTTTGAGTTCTGCATCGGCTGGAATCAAATCCAGCACATCGACCAGTCCAGTATATTCCTGTGCCTGCCCTGTAAATAACCCTGCTTTCAAACCCAAAGCTGTAAAGGTGTAATCGGCTTTAATTGCACATGGCAATGGCTGCCCCGTGTTGGCATTTAAACCGCTTGGAATATCAACCGCAATTTTTAAACCCGCTTGTTGATTCATTGCGTGAATAAGCGACTGCCACTCATCATTTAAAGGACGATCTAAACCAATACCAAATAATGCATCAATATAGCAGTCATAACTTTGTTGAAATGCAAAACCTTGAATTATATTGACTTGTTCTGTCTGAGCTTCTAAAAAAGCCTGATGTAAATCTGCCGATGAACCGCGTGTTGCGGCATAAATATCGACTTGAAAACCTGCTTGTTTTAAATATTTTGCAGTTAAATAGCCATCGCCTGCGTTATTGCCTTGTCCACAACACACAGCAATTTTTTGTATTGTAGATGGCTGTTTTGCAAAAATTTTGCGAATTTGTAAATGCAGTGTCCACGCCACTTGCTGCATTAAACCGTAAGAACTATTTTGACGGGCAAACCAGCGCTGCTCCCACGCTTGAATACTTTGACTATGATAAACAGGGCTATGGTACACTTGCTGCGGCATTTTCTTCCCTTCTATTTTGTTATGGCAACATCCACCACTTCAGCACATATTTCTCTGCATCAAGACGATCCAGCCGCCTTGAAAGCGTGGATTAAAGCTCAAGCTTTGGCGCTTGGTTTTGCTGATTGTGTCATTGCCAAACCAGATGCTCAAGCAGAATTAGCACGTTTTCAGGAATATTTAAAACGTGGCTATCATGGGGATATGAAGTTTCTGGAAGAAAATTTAGACAAGCGCGCCAATCCCACACTATTAGTCCCGAATACCAAAAGCATTATTTGTGTGCGCATGAATTATTTGGTGGAAACACCACGTCCACGACATATTCCCGATGCACCTAACTCTGCAATTATAGCCCGTTATGCACGTGGACGCGATTATCACAAAGTCATGCGCGGACGCCTAAAAACCCTTGCGACACGTATTCGTGAAAAAGTGGGCGAGTTTGAATCACGCCCCTTTGCCGACTCAGCCCCAATTTTTGAAAAGTCGCTTGCAGAAAGTGCAGGCATGGGTTGGACAGGCAAACACACATTACTAATTCATAAAAAATCTGGGTCTTTTTTTGTATTGGGTGAGCTGTTTACTTCACTAGATTTGCCTTTTGATCCACCTGCAACATCGCATTGCGGCTCTTGCACAGCCTGCATCGACATTTGCCCAACGCAAGCCATTGTTGAACCTTATATGTTAGATGCGCGTAAATGTATTGCTTATTTGACCATTGAATATCAGGGTATCATTCCTGAAGAATTACGTCGTGGCATTGGTAATCGGGTGTTTGGTTGTGATGATTGCCAACTGATTTGCCCGTGGAATAGCTTTGCTCAAGTCACCACGGTGGAGGATTTTCATCCCCGACATGCCTTAGATCAGGTCAGCTTGCTAGATTTATGGCAATGGGATGAAAGCACATTTTTAGCCAAAACCGAAGGTAGTCCATTACGTCGTACAGGCTATAAAAGTTTTATGCGTAATATTGCAATCGGGCTTGGAAATGCCCCATTTTCAGCACAGATTTTACAAATTTTGCAGCAAACGCGAACACAGCATGATGAGATTGTGCAAATCCATATTGATTGGGCCATTCAGGAACAATTGCTTAAACAGCCTAAAATTTAAACAAAAACTACCACCCAAATGGTACGATATTTTGGCTGCAGGTTACTTGCCAATTTATGCAGTTAACTGAATTTTAGTGACCAATTCATTGCAAAAATAATAATCCATAAAATTTAATTTTGCAGCGAAATATCAGAAAAATTGCTCAAGTTTGCAACTAAATAGACTGCATGATTTTAATTCTATTCTGTCGAATATTTGCCACGAAATTGGGAGATTATGCCTTTCTGATTCAAACTATTTGTGTATGATACAGACTATGAATAATAGGGATGATGGACTTTTACTTATGTCAGTACACAATGATTGGACTCGAGAAGAAATTCAGCAGTTATATGAACAACCTTTTCTGGATTTAGTCTTTGAAGCACAGCGTGTGCATCGCCAACATTTTGCTGCCAATACCGTACAAGTCAGTACCTTATTGTCTATTAAAACAGGCAAATGCCCTGAGGACTGCAAATATTGCTCGCAATCTGCGCATTATGATTCACAGCTTGAAGCTGAAAAACGTATTGCAGTTGATAAAGTCATTCAGGAAGCCAAAGAAGCATTAGCCTCAGGCTCTTCACGTTTTTGTATGGGCGCTGCTTGGCGTAATCCGCATGAACGTGATATGCCGTATGTTTTAGAAATGGTGCGTGAAGTCAAAGCTCTAGGCTTAGAAACTTGCATGACTTTAGGGATGTTAAACCAATCGCAGGCAGAACGCTTAAAAGATGCAGGTTTGGATTATTACAACCACAACCTAGACACATCGCGTGAATATTATCCGAATGTCATTAGTACTCGTAGCTTTGATGACCGCTTAAATACTTTGGATATTGTGCGTCAAACAGGTATGAAAGTGTGTAGTGGCGGTATTGTCGGTTTAGGTGAAGATACCCAAGACCGTATTGGTTTGTTACATGAATTGGCGACTTTACCGTTACACCCTGAATCTGTGCCAATCAATATGTTAGTTCCGATTGAAGGTACACCACTGGCTGAAGTCGAAAAGCTAGATGTGATTGAATGGATTCGTACTATTGCAGTTGCACGTATTATCATGCCAAACAGCTATATTCGTTTGTCTGCAGGGCGTGAATCGTTGTCTGATTCAGATCAGGCATTGGCATTTATGGCAGGTGCGAACTCGTTATTCTCAGGTGAAAAACTTTTAACTACACCAAACGCAGGCGAAGGCAAAGACAAACAATTGTTCCAAAAGTTAGGCTTAGTGCCTGAACGTGCTAAACCAACGGTTTCTGAATTGTCGGTAGATGCGATGGCAATGGCTTAAAGTTTTAGCATCCATCCAAATGTACAAAGTCCCGCAAAGGGACTTTGTTTTTTATGCAGCAAAATAAGTTTATGCGGCAATGCTTTTAAGAGGTGATTAAAATTCCGTAACTGGCATTTAAATACTGCCCTGTTTTAATAATATCTACCCCGTTGGCATGTTCTACCGTCAGTTGTTGCTGAATCGCATCATAATAAAACCGATCATAACAGTCCTGATGATGCAGCAACCACGTCAAAGTATCTGCTAGATTGTCATCTACAATATACGTTTTTTCTTGAAAGTTTTTAGCCATAAATACGGTCAGTTCAATATTTCTAGATACAGAATTTTAAGCGGAATACCTTGTGGGATAAAGTGTGCGGAGGATAGAAAATTTAATTGTGCACTTGTATAAATCAAACTTCGTACAGCATGAGAAGTCTCCCCACCAAAAGAGGTGGGAATGATATATGTAGTTTTGAAGATGGATAAGTGCAGTCTAATCTATACATGCAGTCAAGACTAAGCAAAATATTCAGGCTATTAGCCTAAAATAAAAAAGTGAGTCATAAAGACTCACTTGGTTTTAATACAGATTCAATACTTAACATTATTGTGTCTTAGAATCCCCACACTTACGACACTCTAAATGCGCCCCGATTTCTTCCATTGCGTCATATTCATAAATATGGATACAGAAAATTTGCTTTAACAGTTTGATCATAAATGACATTCCTTTTGATTTTTATACATCACGTTTGTGATCTCATCCTGAGATACAAATGCCATCAAGGCTGATTGACATAAACTACTATTATCATATTTAAAAAAAATAGCAAATCTAATTTAGGAACTTTCCGACAAATGACAAATTCATCTGCATACTTGCTGAAATTGAGTGCATAAATAGCTGTAAATTCATTCGCTTATATTATTTCAATTTTCAGCGCACTTGAAACAAGAAAAACTGCTCAAAAGCTAATTTATTAAAAACCAAAGAATCGCAATAGCCAATAACATCATGCTTTCTGTTATTTCAATACTCGCACCAACGGTATCGCCCGTAATTCCACCTAAACGCTGCATAAATTTATATCGCAAATACAAGGTGCTAAGGATAAAAGTCAGAACGGTCACCAAACCCACCCATCCCCAAAGCACTCCTGCAAGCAAGGTCAATGCGATCACAATTTTTGTGCCTGTTTTAGGCAAATGTGCCTGAATAGCAGTGCCTAAACCATTGGCACGTAAATAAGGCGTGCTTAAAAATAAAACCAAAGCGCTTAATCGTCCCAATACGGGTACAAACAGCAAAAATGCCAAATACTGTTGTTCGAGCAATACATACAACGCAGACCATTTTAATAAACAGCAGATCAGTAAGCTCAATACTCCAATCGGGCCGCTGCTTGGGTCTTTCATGATGTTTAAGCTACGTTCAGGATCACCAAAACCGCCGACCCATGCATCGGCAGTATCAGCCAGTCCATCTAAATGTAAACCACCTGTCAGCCAAATCCAGAGCACTAAAATTAAGCTGCTACTCAGAACCAAAGGCAAGAATTGCAATAAATGCGCCATCCCCCACAGCGCAGCTCCAATTAGTAAGCCAACGAGCGGATAAAACAGCAGTGATTGTGCATTTTGCGCTGCAGTTGGCATCTGTTTTAAAGAAACAGGAAAAGTGCTCAGGAATTGCAAGGCAATCCAAAAAGGTGTCATGTTTGCCCCTGCATGCAAATGTTGCCATTGGGATGTAACTGGAATGAACTCAATTGCCCCAACGCTGTAGACATTTTTAAAATATCGTCTAAAGATTTTTTCTGCGCCAATACTTTGAGCAATTTAATTACCCCGCCATGCGTGACCAATAACACACGTTTAGGTTGTTGCTCGAGTTGTTGTAAATATTGGTTGAGATCGGACAGACCTTGCAAAACGCGCTGCTGAAAATTTAGCAAAGATTCTGCTTGTGGCGGACTAAATTGGGTCGGTGTCATCCAAAATTTAGCTAAATCTTCAGGGTATTGTTCATATAAGGTTTGAGTGGAAATAGCTTCCCATGCACCAAAATGCATTTCCTGAAATTGTGCATCAATATACAGTGGCAATTGCTGTGCTTGCGCAAAGGTCTGAGCAACCTGCAGACAACGCTGTAAAGGTGAACTTGCCACAACATCCCATCGCTGTCCTGTAGCTATTGCCGTGTTTAAAGTCTGCTGCATGTCTTGCCAACCTTTTAAAGTCAAAGCATCATCGGTTGAGCCACGCAAAGTATGACCCAATTCTGTTTCGCCATGTCTTAATAGGTCTAGCATGATCATAAAGATACTTTCTCACCAATAACCGCAGCTTCGGCAAAAGTCGCCATTTGATTATGCAAGGCACAGGCCAGTTGGATAATGCCCAATGCCGCGCCCGCACCGCTGCCCTCACCTAAGCGTAAATTTAGATGCAGCAAGGCTTGTGCACCTAATGCTTCTAATAAGCGACGATGTCCATATTCAGCCGATTGATGCCCAAACAACATCCATTCTCGGACTTGAGGATTTAAACGCACTGCAACTAATGCAGCAGCACTGCTGATAAAACCATCCACCACCATCGGCAAGCCCAACTGCGCACAGCGAATATACGCGCCCACCATTGCAGCGACCTCCAATCCACCAACTGCACATAAGGCTTTAAAAGCATCATCTTGCACATAGTTCTGATGTAGAGCTAAAGCAGCATCAATCACCTGTTTTTTATGTTGCAATTGTGCAGTGTCAATTCCTGTGCCTATGCCAGTCAAGGCTTCAGCAGGTTCTTGTAATAAAAAGCAAGACAAGGCTGATGCCGAACAGGTATTTCCAATACCCATTTCACCTGCGACATAAATCGAGGCCTGCTGTGCGATGGCATCTTCCACACTTTGACGTCCAAGTGCCATCGCATCTGCACACGCTTGTTCAGTCATGGCGCGGGTTTTAGCAAAATTCGCTGTGCCTGCACGAATACAATGCCGCTCTACTCCTGCATATTCATACGCTTCCCCGACCGAGCCGCAATCCACCACTTGTAAATGCGCCTGATATTGTCGGGCGATGACGCTGATACATGCCCCACCTGTGGCAAAATTTTGTAGCATTTGCCGAGTCACGGCTTGGGGATAGGCGGAAATATTTTCTTCCATCACGCCATGATCGCCTGCGAAAATACATATCCACGGACGTTCAATATTCGGCTGCGTTGTTCCTTGCAAAGCCGCCAGTTGAATCGCAATATTTTCCAATGCTGCCAATGAACCTGTTGGTTTGGTCAATTGAAGTTGTCGTGCAATTGCCTGTTGTTTCATCTGTTCATTTGGCTTTTGACACGCTGCAAACCACCAAGTCATTTCTTCTCTCCTTTTAAAAGCATTGGAAAACCTGCGACACAGAACTGCACTTTGTCTGCAATTTGTCCCAATTGCTGATGTAATCGCCCTGTTTCATCGACAAATTTTCGGGTTATTTCGCCCATCGGTACAACACCCAAACCTGTTTCATTGCTCACTAAAATAATATCGGCTTGCAACTGAGGTAAAACTTCGAGCAATGCTGAAATTTGTTGTTCGGCAAAGCTTTCTGCAGATTGCATCAACAAATTACTCATCCACAAGGTCAGACAATCTACTAAAATCACAGCATTCGGATGATCCAGCATCTTTAACTGCTCCGCCAAATACAAAGGCTCTTCGCACAATTGCCAAGTCTGCGGACGCTGTTGTTGATGATGCTGAATCCGCGCCTGCATTTCTGCATCGCCCGCTTGTGCAGTTGCTACATAAATGACGGATTTGCCAAGTTGCTGCGCGGTTTGCTCAGCCATACGGCTTTTACCCGAACGCGCACCGCCCAAAATAAGTTGAATCACATGTGCTCCAAAGGAAATTGATGCGTGCTAAATAGCTGACCTTGTAAAGTGTGTGCCTGATAATAACCAAAATTTAAATGATGGATATCTAAATCGAAATATTGCACGGGGAGATTTTGAATACGCTGCAAAATCAAATTGGTTGAACACGCTGTTTGATATAAACCCAAAGTAATATGTGGATGATACTGTAAAGCTGCGATTTCAGCCCCGCCTACGCTAAGTGCCTGACGTATACGCGCCAGTTGCTGTGATTGATCTTGCACTTCTACAAATAAAGCACTATCAAAACTATTGATGCCGCCCACTTTCAGTTGAAAAGGCTCTAGTTGCAACTGCTGTAAGGCTTGAACTTGTTGTTGAAATTGTGACTCGAGAAAGTCATCTTCCCAATGCTTTTTTGCTGCATAAAACCCACAAATATATAAGGTGATATGAAACTGGCGAGTGTTTGGGCGAAATAATACATCTGAAAATTGCTGTTTTAATTGTTGTAAATAACATTCTAAAGCTGGATGTTGAACAGCTAAATACCAAAGCACATAACGCTCACGCCCACGATGCCATTCAGGATAATCATGCTGCTGTGTTGGAATAACGTACTGATTGGCTTGAATAAACACGGGATAATTCAATGAATTAAAACAGCTTATGGTAAAACATTCACAACTGAATAGACATGAAAATCATGCAATTTGAGGTGAATATTTTTCAGTTTGGTATTTTAACCATCTACATCATTTAAATAATTTTGATTTTAATGAGATGGATAAAATTCAGAAGATGGCTGAAACAGGTCTGCAATGTTATGCTGAAATGAAGATGATATTTTCTAATCTACACAAGACACTACATTACTGTGAAGCTTTACCCCATCAGAATCGGTATAACTGGAGTTTATGATGCAACAAGAATTGATCTGTTATAAACAACTTCCTATTTGGAATCATGACTCAATTCCACAAGGGTTTAAAAAACAACACAATACCCAAGTCGGCACATGGGCGAAGTTGACTATTTTAAAAGGCGAATTGCATTTTTCGATGCTGCATGAATCTGGTGAAGTACAATCTGAGCATATTTTTTCCGTGGAAAATCAACCACCATTTATTGAACCGCAAGCGTGGCATAAAATTGTATCTGCCAGTGATGATATTGAGTGCCAGCTTAGTTTTTATTGTTTGCCTCAAGATTATTTTGTTAAAAAATATAAATTAAGCCCAACACATTCTGAAATTTTAATGGCACTTCCACAGTTAACCGTGGGTAAAGCTTTGGATGTTGGCTGTGGTACAGGCCGAAATGCGCTGTATTTGAGCCAAAACGGTTTTCAGGTGGATGCTTGGGATGTGAATCCGAGTAGTATCCAAAAATTAAATGAAATTATTGCTACAGAACAGATTTCATCTATTCAAACTACTGTGCGGGATTTAAATCAGGATGCCACAATTACGGAGGAATATGACTTCATTAACTGTACAGTGGTGATGATGTTTTTGGCGCCTGAAACCATTCCTACGCTTATTCAGCACATGCAGCAAGCGACCAAACCACAAGGCTTTAACTTAATTGTTTGCGCGATGGATACTGAAGATTACCCCGTGCAACAAGACTTCCCTTTTAGTTTTAAAGCGGGTGAGTTAAGTGCATATTATGCTGATTGGGATATTGTGAAATACAATGAAAATGTCGGTGAGTTGCACCGCACAGATGCAGATGGCAATCGCATTAAACAGCGTTTTGCGACGTTGTTGGCGAGGAAAAAGTAGATGTGCAAGTGGAATCTTAAATGAATAAGCTTTTGAGCTGCTCACAGACTACATTTCAATTGCTTACATAAAGCTTAAAATAAAAAACCACTTAGGATTAGTACACCTAAGTGGTTGTTTTATATGGTGGGCCCACCCAGACTCGAACTGGGGACCAACGGATTATGAGTCCGCTGCTCTAACCGACTGAGCTATAGGCCCTATAATTGAATTTGTTATATTTCAACAAGTTCAAGCGCAAAGAATACTAGCGAAGATTTTTTAAAAACACAAGCCATTTTCAGAAATTGCTGTATAGATAGTCAGCAGACGAATTTGATTATTATTGAAATATAAAAACTACACCTTCACTTTCCGAAACATTGCCCGATGCAACTTTAAACGCTTCTCTTTACGCACTTCTAAAAACAACTCAAACATTGACCATACCAAGACCAATAACAACACAGTCAATGCCACAAGAAAAGTCGTCAAATAAGCCACTTTAGTATCCTTCCATGATGCGTGGAATAGTGAAATGATGAATAGAATCATAGCTAATTACGACCAAAGTCTAATGATTTACAAATCATTTGAATAGTGCATTTTTGCTCAATTTAAGACTTAATTTCTCTCAATTCATATATTTTTAATATTAAAAACAAAGTATTTAGAGTTAAAACCAATAAAAGATATAACGCTATATCAACTGCATCACTTGAGATTGCTATATTTCAAACAATTTTCTGTTGACTCTTATATAAAACAAGCAGAAATTATGCATTTCCAGATTCATCAGCTGTTAAATCTATGTTGAAAAAATTTATAGGCGAGTCCGCATTCAAACTTGCAGGATGGCAATATCAGGTAGAACCCAACGTCCTCGAAAACAAACAAGTGATCGTCGGTTTTGAACACACCTCAATGATGGATGCAATCCTCTCGCTTGCTCTGTTCCAAATTTATGATATTAAAATCCATACTTTAATCAAAAAAGAGCTTTTTAAAGGGCCACTTAAACCTATTTTAGAAAAAGTCGGCGGTATTCCAGTAGACCGTAAATCTAACAAAGATATTGTGTCGCAAATGGTCGAACTTTTTGATCAAAATGAACATTTCAATTTGGTCATCGCACCCGAAGCAACTCGCGCAAAAACAGGTGAAGCCCGCAAGCCAATTCGTACAGGTTTTTGGCATATTGCCAAAGCAGCCAATGTGCCTATCGTTTTAATGTATGCCAACTCACAAACCAAACAAGGTGGGATTTTTGGCAAAATCTATCCGACAGATTTAGATCACGATATGGCACTTATCCAACAATTATATAAAGAACAAGTGGGCTTAGATATTGTCATTCCTGAGCCAAAAACAACTCAAAGCAACACTTAAAAAACCTAAAACTCTGCCCTTTATCTAAAAAAAGGGCTTATGTTAGAATGGGCGCAATTTTGATAGGCATACTGCCAATCTGTAAGGAGCATAGTTCGCATGGCGGGTCATTCCAAGTGGGCCAACATTAAGCATCGTAAAGCCAAACAAGATGCTAGTCGTGGTAAGTTGTTTACCAAATTTATTCGTGAATTAACAACTGCTGCAAAGCTCGGCGGTCCAGATGCGGCAAGTAACCCTCGTTTACGTGCTGTTGTGGAAAAAGCACTTTCAGTTAACATGACACGTGACGTCATTAACCGTGCCATCCAGCGTGGTGCAGGCGGTGAAGATAACGACGATCTTAAAGAAGTAACCTATGAAGGTTATGGTGTAGGTGGTGTTGCGGTTATTGTAGAAACCATGACAGACAACTTAAACCGCACCGTGCCAGATGTACGTCACTGTTTCTCTAAAACTGACGGTAACTTAGGCACCAATGGTTCTGTAGCATTCCTATTCACCAAACGTGGTGAAATTTCATTTGAAGATTCATCTTTAGAAGATCAAGTGATGGAAGTGGCTTTAGAAGCTGGCGCAGAAGATATTGAAGTGTCTGAAGATGGCATTTTGGTTATTACTACGCCAGAAGCTTTTGGTATAGTTCAAGATGCGCTAACAGCAGCAGGTTTGAAATCTGACAATGCTGAAGTGGTTATGAGTCCATCGACCAAAGCAGAAATTACAGACATCGATCAAGCGAAAAAAATTATGAAAATGATTGATATGCTTGAAGATTTAGATGATGTTCAAAACGTATATACCAACGTTGAATTCTCTGATGAAGTTTTAGCACAATTAGACGCATAATCGGTCTAACTGCAATTCCTAAAAACGCACGTTCTCGTGCGTTTTTTTATAGATCCAGTCAAAATAATTCTAAGATTCTAATAAATTAAACTTTATTTAATAAACCATGACAGTTTAAAACATCATATTCTTTAATCACAAAGCTAGAATGCAAACCTGCCACATGCTCAATTTTACCAATCCGTTTTAATAAAATTTCGCTGTAATTTTCCATATCTCGTGCCACAACCTCTACAATAAAATCTGCAGTCTGTCCTGTCACCAAAAATGCACGTATCACTTCAGGAATGCTTTCCAATTCATCCAAAAATTTGGCAAAAATATCGGTATCGTGTTTGCTCAAAGACACCTGCAACAACACATGCAAACTAAAGCCCAGTTTTTGATAATTAATTTCACGCTTTAAACCTGAAATAATTTTATGATCGATCAGACTTTTAATACGGCGATGCACCGAACTTACCGACAGATTAACCCGCTCGGAAAGTTCATTCAAATTGACATCTTCATTGCTTAAAATTTCTAAAATATGCTTATCGTAGCGATCTAATTCCATTTTCAAGCACTCAATCTAATCTGATAAAATTTAAACTCATGCTGCCATTATACTTAAATTATTTTGCAGACTAAGCATCTTTATCGAAAATTATTTTCCATTATTAAAGCAAAATGTTTATGATTCAACAGATCACCGCTTATCGTTTTGAGCAACTTAACAGACAAACGGAACAGCTTTCTAATTTATTGATTTTCAGATTTTTAAATTTAAAAAACTCAACAAAACAACGATTCTACTCATAAATTTTCACAATCCCGACCGTCTATCTTTTACAAGTGTATAGAAATGTATTAAAACAGATGCGCTCGACAATAAGCACAATGCAGCACAACAAAACCAATAAAAATACAAGGAATCGTCATGGCTTTTAAATCTCTAAGCTTGCTGAAAATAAAATTAGCTCTGTATTTACCGTAGAAACTCAGACCAGCTCTTTATTCGATGGACTCTTAAGTGGTGGCTCTTTAAGCAATACCCTTTCTGGTTTGCTTGGCAGCCTGACTAGTTCGACCTCGACCACACCTACCCTAGATTCTTTATTAAAAAGTTTACTCTCTGGCAGCAGCTTAGATAGTTCTAGCCTAACCAATCTAATCAGCCAATTTTCAAGCTCGAATACCAACTTAGATATCACCAGTTTAATTAGCAAACTGACACAATCCAATGGCGGTAGCTTCGATATTGCTTCCATCACCAATTTACTCAGCGGCATGATTGACAGCAATGCAGGTGATTTAGATATTACGAAACTCACCCAATTAGTGAGTGGGTTAATCGGTGGTAATACGGGTAATCTTGATATTGCTCAAATTGCTCAACTGGTTAGTGGCTTGATTGGTGGCAACATCGGTGGAGGTTTAGGCGGTCTAGATATCGCAGTGATTGCTGAACTTGTAGGCGGTTTAATCCAAGGCAATGGCGATCTTGATATTGCGCAAATTGCTCAACTGGCAAGCGGCTTGATTGGCAGCAATATCGGTGGCGGTTTAGGCGGTATGGACATCGCGGTCATTGCTGAATTAGTAGGCGGTTTAATGCAAGGCAATGGCGATCTTGATATTGCACAAATTGCGCAACTGGCAAGCGGCTTAATTGGCGGTAACATCGGTGGTGATTTAGGTGGTCTAGATATCGCTGCTCTAGAACCAATTCTTGCGTTGCTTAATCCTGAAGGTCAGCTTGCAAGTGACTTTGATCTAGGTGGTTTATTAAATAATCTGACTGGAGATACAACTGGTGGTTTCAGCTTAGATGGCTTGAGTGATGGTTTTGACAACTTAATTTCTGGTTCAGATTTTAACATCAGCGACTTACTGCAAGGTGCGTCATCTACAACCAGTTCAGAGATCAATATTGATAGCTTAGTCCCTGCATTAGGCGATGCATTTGGCAATTTAACTGGTGGCACATCAGACACTCAATTTGATTTAGCTACCCTGCCAAATTTGGTACAGACTTTTGATTTGAATAACTTAAATTCTTTGTTCTAATCCTTGGTTTTAGGTTTTTATACATCAGTATCCAAAAAATACGCGCAGATTGCGCGTATTTTATCTGAGGCGATAACATTTAAATACCGCGCCAATCTACACGTGCATTACGCTCAGTTTGATAAATACGAGAAACATATTGCCCTAAAGGTAAATCCAGCAAATATTTTTTATAATCTTTAAATTCTTCAGAAATCACTTCATCATGTTCTTTTTCCCACGGCGTTCCAGAAATTTCCAAAATAGGTGCAAGCATCGAACACACTGAAATATCGGCTAAACCTAAACGCTCACCCACAAAATAACGCCCGTAATTATCAATCAAATGCTGATTTAAAATGACAATTAATTCATCCATCCGCTGTTTGGATTCTGCAACTTTATCTTGATCGAGCTGATAGCCCTTAGACACCAAGGCTTTAATAATTGGCTTGGAATATTTAGAAAATTGACGCAAATAGCCTTTTTCGCCAATTAAAATTTCCAAAGGTTCTTCACTTTCAGATAATGCATGCGCCAACCCCCATCGACGCACATGCTGCCCCAATTCATCAGCCAAAGTATTTATGGCCAACGCATGTTTATATTGTTCGGCATCACTGCGTAACAAGGCATGTTCGGGGTAAATATCATCTAGATATAAAGCAATTTGAGTCGAATCTGCTATCCAGCGGTCTTGATCACGTAAAATAGGTAATTTATTTTGCCCTGTTTTTAATTGGGCAAAAGCGCGATGCACGCCTGGAATTAAGTTTTGCGCATCATAATCTAACTCTTTATGATCCAATAACCAGCGAGCTTTCTCACAAAAATGAGACAAAGGAAACTGGTATAAGATGCGCATAAAATCTCCATATTTAAAATTTTGATATCCAAAGCAGTATCAATACTGTGCTTGTCATACTTTAGTCATAGCCTCTTATAATTACAATGTACTTTTTATTCAAAATTCAGGCGAAACAGTCAGCAATTCAAAATCAATTCCGAAAAGAAATTCAACGTACAGCATCAAGCACGCTAGATTGGAGAAACATCTGTCCGATGACCTGACTTTATCTGCCCTTTCATGTAAAATCGTGCCTAATTTTTAAATAACACGTTGTGAGTTATTCATGGGTTTTAATTGTGGTATTGTGGGCCTGCCAAACGTTGGTAAATCTACGCTTTTTAATGCTTTAACCAAAGCTGCAATTGCAGCGGAAAACTTCCCGTTCTGTACCATTGAGCCAAATACAGGCATTGTACCTGTGCCAGATTCACGTTTGGACAAATTGGCGGAAATCGTAAATCCGCAACGTGTATTACCCACCACGATGGAATTTGTGGATATTGCAGGTTTGGTTGCAGGTGCATCTAAAGGTGAAGGTTTAGGTAACCAATTCCTTGCCAACATTCGTGAAACCGATGCGATTGCGCATGTAGTTCGTTGCTTTGAAGATGAAAACGTCATTCACGTAAATGGTAAAATTGACCCATTAGATGACATTGCAACCATCAATACCGAACTTGCGTTGGCCGATTTAGAAACGGTAAGTAAAGCCATTACACGCTTAGCAAAATCTGCCAAAGGTGGCGATAAAGAAGCCGTAGCGACCAAAGCCGTTTTAGAAAAAATCCAACCTTTACTGGATGATGGCAAGCCTGCACGTGCAGCCAATTTAGATGACGATGAACGCAAATTGGTTCGTGGTTTTGGTTTATTAACCTTAAAACCAACCATGTATATTGCGAACGTGGCAGAAGATGGCTTTGAAAACAACCCACACTTAGATGCAGTCAAAAAACTTGCTGCAGAAGAAAATGCGATTGTGGTGCCTTTATGCAACCAAATTGAAGCCGAAATTTCATTACTTGAAGATGAAGACCGTGCAGAATTCCTAGAAGCTCTTGGTATGGAAGAACCAGGGCTGAACGTAGTGATTCGTGCAGGTTATGCGCTGTTAGGTCTGCAAACTTACTTTACTGCAGGCGTACAAGAAGTCCGCGCGTGGACAGTGAAAGTAGGTGCAACTGCACCACAAGCAGCAGGCGTAATTCACACTGACTTTGAAAAAGGCTTTATCCGCGCAGAATGTATTGCTTATGAGGATTTCGTACAATACAACGGCGAAGCAGGTGCAAAAGAAGCAGGTAAATGGCGCTTGGAAGGTAAAACTTATATCGTACAAGACGGTGATGTTTTACACTTCCGTTTTAATGTTTAATTGTTTTTATGTTTAGTTTTAGAACAATGCTTACAGCCGAGCATTGATTCAATAAAAAAACCTCGATGCTTACATCGAGGTTTTTTTATGGGCGATTCCGCATCACATTAATGCAGAACAACCTCAATTAAGACTGCACCACATTGCCCTTTTGTTTCGGGTCAGTATTGCCCAATTCAGGATGCGCCAAAGCATCAGCACATTGTTTTTTATCCCGTTCATAATCAGCTTGTTTTTGTGCAAGACTGCTTGAACTGTCAATCGTCGCACGTGCCCAAATTTCCAAACTGGTCAAAGCCTTACGACACAGCGCATATTTCCCTTCCGTTACAGAGTCGGTCATTTTGACATTAATACGCCAGTCGGTACTTAATTTACGGGCAGGTTTGCGGACTTTATCTTCAATTAAGTTACGCTGTTTACGATACACGTACGGCTCAACTTCATTCATTAATTCCCACGCGGCTTGCGCATACACAGTCGCATCATTGGTGAGTTTTGGCGCAGGCTTAATTTCTACTGTTTTTTGCGGGTTGTTGTCATTGCTACACGCTTGCAATAACAGGCTACTGCATAACATTGAAGCAAGCAGGATTACAGGTGTTTTCAATTTCAACATATCGGTTCGCCCATACAAACAATTCGGCATCATGCTAATGAATTCAAGTATAATACACAATCTTCATTTGACCCATCGTTCAACTTTCTCCCACAAGGTGTGTCGTGTCCGTACACAATATTCAAACTGCGCCCGCAGCAAGTTTTTGGCAAGGTGCAAAAGATAGTCAGGCGATTATTTTCACCTATCTGCCTGTTTCTTTTGCTTTTGGTGTTTCTGCAACTCAATTCGGCTTTAGCGCATGGGAAGCCTTATTTTTATCTTGCTCGATGTATGCAGGGGCGAGTCAATTTTTAGTCGTTGCCTTATTGGGCAGTGGAACTTCAATCTGGATGACCGCATTAACGGTAATCGCCTTGGATATTCGACATTTACTTTACGGCCCGGCCTTACAAAACCTGATTCAAGATCGTTTAAACCTAAAAAAAACTGCAATTTGGTCATGGGGTCTGACCGATGAAGTTTTTGCCTCAGGCATGATTAAACTGTCACAGCGCCGTCAGGAATGGTCTGAATCATGGATGCTTGGACTGAGTTTATTTAGTTGGTTGTCTTGGGCATTAGGCTCTTTATTAGGCGGATTATTTGCCGATCAAGTCACTAAAATGCCACAGTTTTTGCAAGCGGCGCTCGACTTTTTACTGCCCGCTTTATTCCTTAGCTTCTTATTGGCAGCATTTGAAAAGAAACACACCTTTGTCGTGGGAATCACCATTCTAGTATCTGCCGTAGCTTGTTATTTTATTGACTTATCTGCTGCAATTTTTATTGGGATTTCTTCAGGTATTTTGGCGGGATTATTTAAACACTATGTTTTAAAACAACCCGACCCTGAACATACAGGATCAAAATCATGAGTTTAGAAATTATTTTGGTCGGTATTATAGTCGGTATCGCAAACTTCGCCTCACGTTTTGGGCCATTTTTTGTGATTCAAAAGTTTCAACAAGGCTCACAGCAACGTGGTGCTTTATGGCTTAAAATCGCTTTGGGCAGCATTGGTATAGCCGCAATTAGCTCTATGCTCGTGGTTGCAACCTTGCCACCTTTGCTTGAAACACCCAATAAAAGTTTTGCGATGTTGATTGGCTTTTTAGTGCTGACAGGTTTGTATTTTAAGTTTAAGAAAATCGTACCTGCCACGCTTACCGCAGCCATCACCTATGGTTTAATTTATACTTATGTGCCATTTTCGTTCTAATGTTGCTGAAATTTAGAGGTTGAATCGTCCAAATGATCTATTTCAGGATTCAGCCTTAACTGCTTTAAAGCACTGAATGCAATATAAGTAGATGACAAAATCATGATTTTGTTGCAAACAGGGCTTAACTCATGGAACAGTTCTGCTATGCTAAAAGCCCACTTTAGCAAGGACGATTCACATGAGAGTGACCATTGGTACTCCCCTTCAATCTTCTGCTTTTAAAGTTTTGCTATTGGGTTCAGGGGAACTCGGTAAAGAGGTGGTAATTTCACTGCAACGCTTAGGCGTAGAAGTACATGCCGCCGATCGCTACGACCATGCGCCAGCCATGCAAGTCGCACATTATGCTTATACTTTAAACATGGCAGATGCCACAGAATTAAAACAACTGATTGAAAAAATTCAACCCAATTTAATTGTGCCTGAAATTGAGGCCATTGCGACATCAGTTTTACTTGAAATTGAAGCGCAAAATATTGCAACAGTGATTCCATCTGCCAAAGCGGTAAATTTGACCATGAACCGTGAAGGCATTCGTCGTTTGGCTGCAGAAGAATTAGGTTTGCCGACATCCGCTTATCGCTTTGCCAATTCTCTCGAATCTTTCCGCGCTGCATGTGATGACATTGGTTATCCAAACTTTGTGAAGCCTGTGATGTCATCTTCAGGCAAGGGACAATCGCGTGTCACCTGCTTTGATGAAGTTGATGCAGCTTGGGAATATGCCCAGACTGGCGGGCGCGTCAATCAAGGCACTGTGATTGTTGAATCACAAATTGACTTCGATTTTGAAATTACCTTATTAACCGTACGTGCTAAAAACCCAGAAACTGGTGCGATCGAAACTTCATATTGCGACCCAATTGGTCACCGTCAAGATGCAGGCGACTATGTAGAAAGCTGGCAACCTCAAGCCATGAGTGATGCTGCCTTGACTGAAGCCAAACGAATTGCACACAAAGTGACTACTGCCTTAGGTGGTTGCGGTATTTTTGGTGTAGAGCTGTTTGTGAAAGGCGATAAAGTCTGGTTCAGTGAAGTCTCTCCACGTCCACACGACACAGGTTTGGTGACATTGGCTTCACAATTCCAAAGTGAATTTGAATTACATGCCCGCGCGATTTTAGGCTTACCTGTCAATACCACACGCCATAGCGTTGCAGCCAGTGCGGTGATTTATGCAGGTGTCGATGCAACGAATCTTTCATTTTCTGGCCTGAATCTTGCATTAGCACATCCCGATACAGATTTACGTTTATTTGGCAAACCTGAAGGTTTTGAGCGTCGTCGTATGGGCGTTGCCACTGCACGAGCAGAAACCACAGAGCAAGCGCGTGAGCTAGCTCAGCAGACTGCGGACACTGTTCGCGTACATTTAAACGAAAATCAAAATTAAGCTCGTCATTGCATAACGGAATTGTCCATGATCATTACATTACCCTTGCTGAATTATGTAAAAAGCAACCATGACATTCAGGCCATTAACCAATGGCGCACCGATGTCGAAAATCAGCTACAACAATGTTTTGAAAATGGACAATCCATTCGTGAAGTGATTTTGGCGCGTTCTAACCTGATTGATGAAGCGCTCACTTTCTTATGGCAACATGCTGAATTAGACAAAACCGATTTGAGCCTATTTGCAGTGGGCGGCTATGGGCGTAAAGAAATGCTGCCCTATTCCGATGTCGATATTATGGTGTTGTCGGAAGATGCAATCACATCAGAACAAGAACAACTTATTTCGACCTTTATTTCGTCTTTATGGGATGTTGGCAACTTCAAACCTGCCACCAGCGTGCGGACTATTCAAGACTGTGTGATTCAGGCAACCAGTGATTTAACTGTTGCAACTGCCTTGATTGAAGCGCGTTTAATTACAGGAAATCAGCAGCTTGCCAAATGGCCGCGTCGTATTGTTTCGCAAACTTGGACAGATAAAACCTTTTTTGATGCCAAAATGGAGGAGCAAAGCAAGCGTTACGCGCAGCACAATGACACCGAAAGTAATTTAGAACCTGATATTAAAAATGCTCCGGGCGGTATTCGTGACATCAACCAAATTGGCTGGATTGCCAAACGCCATTTTCGCGTCAATCGTATTTACGACTTGGTGCATTTAGGTTTTATTTCAGAATTTGAATTGGGTGTACTTGAAGAAGCCGAAAGCTTTTTATGGGAAATCCGTCATCATCTCCATCGTTTAACCAAACGTGATGAAAACCGTTTATTGTTTGATTATCAACGAGATATTGCAGCAACTTTTGGCTATGTTCGAGAAGAAGGTAAACCGCAAAATTACCCGATTGAACAATTTATGAAGCGTTATTATCGCTCTGCACAGCAAGTTTCCACTTTAAATGAAATGTTGCTGGCCTATTTTAATGAGTCGGTCATTACCCCGCGTTTGCCTAATTATGAACGTAACATTGAAGAAATTAATGAAAATTTTAAACTGGTCGATGGCAAACTTGCCGTGCAGCACCACAAAATTTTCTCAGAAAAACCAAGCGCAATTTTAGAAATTTTCTATTTATTGGCCAATCGTCCTGAAATTGAAGGAATTCGCGCACGAACACTGCGCCTGCTGACACTTGCAGCCAAGCGTATTGACCAAAGTTTCCGTGATGATCCAACGCATCAAGCGCTGTTTATGGCAATTTTGCGCTCACCGCACCGCTTGTATAATACCTTGGTGACTATGAAACGCTTAGGTGTATTGGGCAATTACATCCCCGCTTTTGGTCAAATTACAGGTTTAATGCAATACGACTTATTCCATATTTATACAGTCGATGCGCACATTTTACTATTACTCCGCAATTTAAGCCGCTTCAAAGAACCTGAATTCGCGAAAGATTTTCCTGTGGTCAGTTCGGTATTTCAGCGTTTAGCCCGTCGTGACATTATTTATTTGGCTGCGATTTTCCATGATATTGCTAAAGGTCGTCGTGGTGATCACAGTGAACTTGGTGCGGTAGATGCGATTGAGTTTTGCCGTAAACACGGATTTACTGAACGTGAATGTAACCTTGTGGCATGGTTAGTCAAAAATCACTTGTTGATGTCAGTCACAGCACAGAAAAAAGATATTTCTGACCCCGATGTGGTCAAGGAATTTGCCGAAAAAATGGGAGATATGGAGCATTTAGATTATCTCTATACCTTAACGGTTGCTGATATTAATGCGACTAATCCAACACTCTGGAACTCATGGCGTGCATCCTTAATGCGCCAACTTTATACGCAAGCGCGTGATGTCATTCGCTCAGGACTTGGGCGTCCCGTCGATTATCAAATGCTGATTGAAGACACCAAATTTGCGGCAAGCGAGTTACTGGTTAAAGATTTTGAACTCAGTGCTGTTGAAAAAGTCTGGCAAGAACTGGGCGATGAATACTTTATTAAAGAATCTGCCGATGAAATTGCATGGCATACCCGCGCGATTTTGGAGCATGGCGATAATCCTGCACCATTAGTGCTCATGCGCGCGCACCGAAAATCAGCACAAGACGCAGTACAAATCTTTATTTACACGCAAGACCAACCCAACCTATTTGCCACAACTGTCGCTATTTTAGACCGCATGAACCTTGACGTTCAGGATGCACGAATTATTACTGCGACCAAAGCCTTTAGTTTGGATACTTACGTGGTCTTAGACCGTTTTGGCACACTCTTAACAGACCCTGAACGTGAAGAAATGGTGATTGAGGCTTTAGTGAATGCCTTGAGCCAGTCAGATAAATATCCGGGTCTGATGCAACGCCGCATTCCGCGTCAATTACGTCATTTTGACATTGAAAATACAGTAGAAGTGACTTTCAATGCAGCGCTGAATCAAAACATGGTCGAAATTGCCACACTAGATCATCCCGGGTTACTCGCCAAAATTGGCGGCTTGTTTATGATGCAAGGCTTAGATATTCACTCCGCCAAAATTGCCACCCTGGGCGAACGTGCCGAAGATATTTTCTTCGTCACCAAAAAAGATGGCAACCCAATGACAAAGTCTGAAGCAGATACCTTTGCCATCCAGCTCAAAGCTGCTTTAGATGAGGCCTCTAATCAGGTCTGTGGTCAACATTAACTTCAATTTACGGAACATCCATGAACTCAAGTTTGTCCTTATTACATCCTTACCCTTTTGAAAAGCTAAACAAACTATTTCAGGACGTACAACCTGCAAATTTGCCGTTAATTCCACTGTCTATTGGTGAACCTAAACATCCTGCACCTAAATTTGTCAAACAAGCCATTATTGATAATTTTCAGCATTTATCGACTTATCCGAACAGCAAAGGTCTGCCTGAATTACGTCACAGCATTGCCCATTGGCTGACACAACGCTTTCATTTAAAACAAGTTAACCCAGACACTCAAGTTCTCCCCGTTTCAGGTACACGTGAAGCGATTTTTTCCTTTGTACAAGCCTTGATTCGACGTGAAGATGCACCCTATGTAGTGATGCCCAATCCGTTTTATCAAATTTATGAAGGGGCAACTTTATTGGCAGGTGCCCAACCTTATTTCATCAATTGCACCGAAGACAATAATTACTTGGGTGATTTTGATGCCGTACCTGCAGAAGTCTGGGAAAAAACCGCTTTATTATTTGTCTGCACACCAGGAAATCCAACGGGTGCTGTCCTTTCAAAAGAACAATTTAAAAAGCTAATAGCTTTGTCAGATCAATATAATTTTGTCATTGCATCTGATGAATGTTATTCGGAATTATGGTTTGACCAAGCTCCTACAGGTTTACTGGAAGTCTGTGCCGAACTTGGACGCGATGACTACAAAAACTGCATCGTATTCCATTCTTTGTCTAAACGCTCAAACTTACCCGGCATGCGTTCAGGCTTTGTTGCGGGCGATGCCAACTTATTAAAACCTTATTTGCAATATCGTACCTATCATGGTGCGGCAATGCCTGTTCAACATCAATTGGCATCTATTGCAGCTTGGGATGATGAACAGCACGTTGAAGATAATCGTCAACAATATCGCGCCAAGTTTGAATTATTTCAAATGGAACTTGGGCATTTACTGCCATTAAAAAAACCAGATGCAGGTTTTTATTACTGGCTCAAAGTCGATCATGATGAAAACTTTGCCAAAATGTTGATGGAAAAAACCCATATTAAAGTGCTGCCAGGTCGGTATTTATCTCGTGAAACCGCACAAGGTAACCCAGGTGAAAACCATGTTCGCTTGGCTTTGGTTGCAGATTTGGCACAATGTGAACAAGTAATTCAACGTCTTAAAGCGATTTTATAAGTTAATGATTTCAACTAAATTTAAGGCGATCATCTGATCGCCTTAATCAGGGTCTGTTGACATTTCATAAATGGCTTGCGCTGTAGGCTAAAACTGAGCAGATCAGGCATGAAACGCAAGTAATAGCGAGACTATTGCCAAGTTTCATGACGCAATCTGAGAAAGTTTTAGCCACATGAGCAATAACAAAGCACTGCTTTGTTTGCTGCGCAAGGGGACAAGCATATTTTTTGCTGCTATTGCGTTATGAGTCAGTTATTTAGAATGACTAAATTTCCTGTCTCATGCCTTATATCAGCTAAAAAATATGCGTTGTCGCAAATATAGACGAAGTGTCAACAGACCCTAAATTATTTGCACAAGCGCAAGCCTTTATCGTAAAGCCTTTTCAATTTCCGCCTGCAAATCTTCAGGTTTTGTGGTCGGAGCAAAACGGTTCAACACCTTGCCATCTTTGCCAATTAAAAACTTGGTGAAATTCCATTTAATTCCGTTGCCCAAAATACCTTTACTGTTATTGGTCAGGTAACGGAAAATCGCATGTGCTTCAGGCCCTTTCACATCAATTTTGCTAAACATTGGAAAACTGACACCATAGTTTTTTTGGCAGAAGCTCCCAATTTGCTCATTGGAACCTGGATCTTGCCCACCAAACTGATTGCACGGAAAGCCCAAAACTTCAAGACCTTGGTCTTTATATTGTTGGTATAACTTTTCCAAACCCGCAAATTGAGGCGTAAAACCACACTTGCTGGCTGTATTTACAATCAACAAAACCTTCCCTTCATAATCGCTAAAGGCTTTATTTTGTCCATCTAACAACTCAGCTTCAAACTGATAAATGTTGGTCATGGATAATTTCCCTCATCATTTTTTTCTTGTGTTTTGAGTTCTAAAGAAGCCGAATTGACACAATAGCGCAATCCTGTTGGCTGTGGACCATCATCAAAAACATGCCCTAAATGTGCGTCACAATGATGACAAACAATCTCAGTACGCTGCATGCCGTGCGAACCATCCTGATGTTCTTCAATCACCCCAGGCTGGATTGGACGATAGAAACTTGGCCAACCGCTACCGCTGTCATATTTTGTTTCAGATGAGAATAGCGCTGTACCGCAACAACGACAGGTATAAATCCCCTCTTGTTTAGTATTCCAATATCTCCCCGTAAAAGCAGGCTCCGTGGCTTTTTGACGTGTAATCCGAAATTCCTCTGGTGATAACTCTCTTTGCCATTCTCGGTCTGTTTTATTGAGTTTTCCCATCACTAACTCCTTTAAATCTTTGACATTCAGTGTCATGCTTCAGTACTTCCATTTTTACGCTAGACCTTGCAAAATATCTAGCTAAATTTCAGCATAGATTGTGATATTTCAGTAATCTATAATTTATTTATCTTCTAATCATTGGATGGAACTATGTCCGTACTAGGTAACACGACTCCGCGCGAAATAAAAAAATCATCAAAACTTGAGCATGTATGCTACGACATTCGCGGACCTGTGTTACGAGCGGCCAATGAAATGGAAGAGGCCGGTCATAAAATTATTAAACTGAATATTGGCAACCCTGCCCCATTCGGTTTTGAAGCGCCACAGGAAATCATTAATGATGTCGCATTGAATTTGCCTAATGCGATTGGTTATACCGACTCCAAAGGGATTTTCCCTGCGCGTAAAGCGATTTGTCAGTACTATCAGCAAAAAGGCATTTTCGATATGCATGTCAATGATGTGTATATAGGCAACGGCGTGTCTGAACTGATTGTTATGGCGATGCAAGGCTTGTTGGACGATGGCGATGAAATGCTGGTACCAATGCCTGACTACCCGCTTTGGACTGCGGCAGTGAATTTATCGGGCGGTACTGCTATTCACTACAAATGTGATGAAGAAAACTTTTGGTATCCAGACATTGCCGATATGGAAAGCAAAATCACGCCAAATACGCGCGGTATTGTCATTATTAACCCGAATAACCCAACGGGTGCGGTTTATCCACGTCATGTGTTGGAACAAATTGTAGCATTGGCAAAAAAATATGACTTAATTTTATTTGCCGATGAGATTTACGACAAAATTATTTATGACGGCATTGAGCATGTTGCGGTTGCAGCTTTAGCGGGTGATCAGCTTTGTATTTCATTCAATGGCTTGTCTAAATCGTATCGCATTGCAGGCTTCCGTTCAGGCTGGATGGCGATTACAGGCGATAAATCACGCGCTGCAGACTACATTGAAGGTTTAGACATGCTTGCGTCTATGCGCTTGTGTGCCAACCATCAGGCGCAGTACGCGATTCAAACAGCATTGGGTGGTTATCAGTCTATCAATGACTTGATTCGTCCGGGTGGTCGTTTATACGAACAACGTAACATTGCATGGGAAATGCTGAACGACATTCCTGGCGTGTCTTGTGTCAAACCTGAGGGTGCAATGTATTGCTTCCCGAAACTTGATCCAAACGTCTATCCAATTGAAGATGACGAAAAGTTAATGCTCGATTTACTCAAAGCAGAAAAAGTTTTGTTGGTTCAAGGTACAGGTTTTAACTGGCCAACGCCTGATCATTTCCGTGTGGTGTTCTTGCCAGCAGAAAATGAATTACGTGAAGCAATGACACGTTTAGGTCGTTTCTTGGCAAAAATCCGCTAAGACTTCACCGAATCTCTGTTGTAAAATGCCGTGTTAAACACGGCATTTTTTATGGATTTGATTTTTATTTCTATTTTATCTTTACATCTCTTGTTCATCATCAAGTGGTCACATAGCAAAGCGATACTCAGACACTTGGGGATACACTTTTACACGCCCGCAAAAGCATGCTGTAATAGCCACAAGCGATTAAGTTTCAGGAACTGAGCATGCACTACCAAGTTCATCTTATTGATGCGCAGAAACCATCACAAAACTATATTTGGTTGCTTGAACATTGTGCCAGCAAACAAGTGGTGGTGGTTGACCCAACTGATGCCAAACCTGTTGAAGGTTTTTGCCAAAATCATGGTTTAGAGATCGCGCAAATTTGGTTGACGCATTGGCATCAAGACCATATTGGCGGTGTGCCTGAACTCATTGCAGAACGTAATTTACCTGTTTATGGGCCACGTGAAGAATTGAGCAAAATTCCGTTTATCACGCATCCTTTACAAAACCAAGACCATATCAATTTTCATGATTTACAGGTCGATGTTATTGCCGTTCCGGGACATACCTTGGGGCATATTGTGTATTTTATAGATGCGTTGGATGTATTGTTCTGTGGCGACACTTTATTTGCGATGGGCTGTGGGCGTGTTTTTGAAGGTACATATTTGCAAATGTATCAATCTTTAAACCGCTTGGCAGCGCTGCCTCCGCGTACCCGAGTATATTGCACCCATGAATATACATTGGCGAATGCACAATTTGCACTGCATGTAGAACCCGACAATGTTGCCATTCAAGAGCGTTATCAACAAATTGAAAGTTTACGCATGCTTAATCAACCCACTTTGCCAAGCAGCATCGAACTAGAACTGGAAACCAATCCATTTTTAAGAGCCGAAAGTGTCGAAGAATTTCAGAAATTACGTGAACTCAAAGACAACTTTTAAATTGATGCTTTGATCATAAAGCATCTGATATTTCTCTCGGATTATAAAATCTGATTACTGGCAGCAAACTCATCTAATTGAGTTTGCGTCACCACACGCACAGCATTCATTTCATCGACCCGCACCAAAAGTAAATTGGACAATGCAGGCTGATAACGGCGTGCGCTGCCAAAAGGCGTATAAGCCACTTTGGATTGCGAGGAAAACAGTAACCAATCTTCATGCCCAAGCATCACAGCAAAAGGCTCTAGCCCTTGATTTTGCATCTGCTTCACTATGTACTCAGCCTGCTGTTGGATTGTTTGTGCAGTCATGTTTATTTTCCAAATCTTCAAACTCAACCATAGTATAAGCTAATGTCCATTTGGTGCCGACATGCTCCACACTGATATGCATTGCGCTAAATTAAAGCTTTGCATGAAAACAATGGAAAATCTTCATGTGTTCATGCTGAAAATAAATACAGTCTAAAACCAAAAATCATTAACAAATTATTTCCAAGTCATCTTTTGGCAATATATCTAAGACCTTAAAATTAATTACGCCACCTCAGTTAAAATAATAAATATCAATAATTTACAAATAAATAATTCTTTTAAAATATTCTAATTGCTTAAAAGGACTTTAGATTTCTAAAAATCAGTGAAAAAAATGTCAAAGAAATACATTTCTGCCCTTTAAAAATTCAAGAAATATCCCTATTAATAATTAAATAAATGGATAGGAGTTCTCTCGTGAAAAAAGTTGTTAAAGCAAAAAATTTAATTGCGTTTCGTATTTGGTTAGAAAAATTAGGTTATTCAGTCAAAAATTTGGCGGATGGTCACGGTTTCACATTTAGCTTTCAAAAAGAATATGGTTTGGTCACTTGCGAGCTTTCTGGTAATGCTTTAGCAATGAAATTAGGCGAGGAATTTGAAGACCATTTAAAAGCATAAGTACTTATACAATATAGATAAGTATGCGATAACGGTTGAACTTGATAGGATGCAAAAATAAAAATTCAAATCGTATTTCATCAACACTTAAAGATGATCTTGCCCATAACCTGTTTATGGGCTTTTTTTTATACTGAACTTTAAATCTTAAAATACATCTAAGCCTTGTCAAAGAGATGCAATGATTTAAAGCTAAAATAACAGGCAATAAAAAAGCAAGGTCATTGCCTTGCTCTTTAATGTATGGTGGGGACGGAGAGACTCGAACTCTCACACCTCGCGGCGCTGGAACCTAAATCCAGTGCGTCTACCAATTTCGCCACGTCCCCAACATCGGGTACCAACTGAGTTGTTGGATTTTAATTTGGCAGAGGATCAAGGATTCGAACCTTGACGAACGGTTTTGGAGACCGTCATGCTACCATTACACCAATCCTCTGTAACTTAAAATCAAGCTGACTTGATATTTAAGTGGTGGGGACGGAGAGACTCGAACTCTCACACCTCGCGGCGCTGGAACCTAAATCCAGTGCGTCTACCAATTTCGCCACGTCCCCGATGGCTGTGTATATTATAGAGATCACTTCCTGATGACAAGCCTTTTTTATAAAAAAGCACAATGACTGTTTAAATAAAAAACAAAAAACTATTTTTTGATTTTTTCTTAAGCATATTCAGCCACTAAGCCATAATTTCAACTCTGCAATACTCGTTGCACGCTGCGAATAAGACTTTGCCAACATGTGATTCAGCAGTGGTAAAAATGCTTGTAGATGTATGGGAAGTTGAATATGCAATCTTTGACAGTGCAAATATGCCCAATCGTGGTAACTCTTTGCCTGTAAGCGTTGTTGCGTTAACCACTCATAAAAAATAATGCCTAACGCATAAATATCACTTTGTGCAGTTTTAGGCTGTCCGTGAAATAATTCTGGCGCCATATAACGTGGTGTGGCGGTCATCCCCTGACATTGAATATCTGCAACTTGCTGTGCTTGCTCAAAATCTAACAGTTTGATTTGCCCATCTAACTGCACAATATGTTCAGCTTTTAAGTCGGCATGAATCCAACCTAATTGATGTAATGCTTCCACTGCTTCAAAGACACGCAAAAATATGTGTTTAATCGCTTCTGTATATTCAGGTAAATTACCCATCACAAAAACAGCTTGCGCTTCAGGTAAAATTAAAGCACGTGAATAGACCTGTGAATAATGCGATGAAATGTCGTGTGAATTACCCTGCGGCTGAATATGAATGGGTGCAGCATCCATCAATTCACATGGCAATAAAAAAGATAAATGTGATGATTGCGCGTACTGTTTATAAAAGTTCCATTCTTGTGCAAAACCCTGCTCTACTGTCGCATGAACACCTTGTTGTTGGGCTTTCAGCCAATAAAACTGCCCTTGATGTTCAAAACGATAGATATGCCGACCATATTGCAAACTTTGCGCTTTACTGCGCAGCTCGAACTGCGCAGTATCTAACTGTTGAACATCCAAATTTAAAACATTAAACAACACTTGCGCCAGTCCGCATTTCTGCTGCGACTTCGGTGGATACCTCTATTTGAGGTGCATTTAATAATTCTAAGCAATGTTGCAAAGTTTTACCGACACGTGCATGCGTTTCAATCGATGAAATTTTCGGCCAAGTCGCACGCTCGCCTTCACGCTGTAAAATTTTAAATAAATGTGGTTTCGGGTTTTGCAACATATAGCTGTAATGACGCAGGTTATAGCTTCCTACAATATTCACATCACCATAATAGCGTTGATCGACAATACCATAGCCATGATCTAGCAAACGACGCACAGGCGGTACAGCTCCTGCTCGCTCACGCACAAAATCCATTACCCCACGACTAATGACTTTGCCCTGACGACGAATAATCCGTTCTGGCCAACTCAGCATATCTTTACGATAGCGCTTAATATCATCCTGCATAAAAGGCACTACATGCGGATTGACCTGACTGGCGATGGTGTAATTAATATTATACAAACGCGCCATTTTTTCCTGCGGGAAATCACTACGCACACTGCCATCCACCCAACGGGTTTTACCCATATATGGAGTGTGTTCGCCATCATAACGCTTGTTGGTTAAACGTACTGGTGGAAATAAAATTGGCACAGCACACGAGGCCAACACCGCACTCCAAACCAACAAATCTGGCGCAGTGAAGCTGTTCATAATGCGTGAGTCTTGCGATGCATCATAAGGCGCAACCGCCACATTAATATGCAAACCTGATTTTTGAAAAGCTTCTTCAAACGTGGTATCGCCCAAGTTTTTGATCAGGAATTTTTTTAAATAATGCACATCGGCAATTCCACCATTGCCTTTAAGAATTTCGCGCATTTGTCTAAACTGAAATGCTTCGTGGAAAAATGACTCACCACCCAAAATATGCTGTACTTCTTCAGGTTTTGCGATGCCTAGCATTGCAGTCATTATTGCACCCGCGCTCGAACCCGACAGCACTTTAGGCATTAAATCCTGTTCAAGTAAGGCCTTACAAACACCTGTATGAAACAAACCTAGCGTTGCCCCACCAGAGAACATCAAGGCAGGTTGTCCGTATGCAGTTTGGCATTGCTGAAAAAACTCTATTTTTTCTACTTTGGTTAAAGCCTGACATTCATCTGAAGCGACAAAAGCCAAACTTTTACTGACTTCATCCACATAATCTTCAATAATTTTTTTAGTACCCACATAGGTTGCAGTAAACAACATCGGATGGGCAATATTGGCTATGTCAAAAGTTAAACCTTCACGCAAAATATAAATTAAATCGTGACTGCGTTCGGTGGTGCGATAACGGCGTAATAAATTTAAACGATGCGAGATAATTTCCGCATCAAAATATGGCGAACTATTGTCATATTTCCATTCTTGCGCACCAGTTTCTTCATCTATACGAATGGCAATACTTTTCCATTCTTCATACGATTCGGCATTTTGAATTTGGCGCTTGAGTTTTTTTATGCGATAGGCTTGATGCGGATTAACATCTTCGGTGAAATCTTTAAATAACATAGCATTCCTCAATCCGTTGGTTTATTCGCAGCACTACGCTTGCCTATGCCTACTATACACAACAATATCTAAAAAATTGTAATACGCGTCAATGACTCGATTCACACTTTGATTGTCAAATCTAGGTCAATTGCGCTAGTCTTAAAGTGTAGCAATCTGATCTGCATTTTTTAAGCTGAATTATCATGGCAAACCTAGATTTACCCGACAACATCTTATTATCACTTTCTCATGTACTCCAACAACTACAGCAAAGTTTACCTGCTTTAAAACAAGAAACCGACTTTTCCGCCATCGCATTCAAATGGCAAGATCGACAATTGATAGCGATTCAACAACCAAGAAAAATTGATTTAGATGATTTAAAAGGCATCGAAAAGCAAAAAGAAAAAGTCATTCAAAACACCTTGCAGTTTTTAAATGGCTTACCTGCCAATGATGTGTTACTTACAGGCTCACGCGGTACGGGAAAATCATCTATTGTACGTGCCCTATTGACCGAGTATGCCAATCAAGGATTACGTTTAATTGAAATTGAACGCGATGATTTGTCTGAATTGCCAGAAATTCAAAAAATCATTCAGCATCGTCCTGAAAAATTTATTGTCTACTGTGATGATTTAGCTTTTAACGCAGAAGATGAAAATTATCGTAGTTTAAAAAGTGTTTTAGATGGTTCATTACAATCAGGTTCCAGTAATTTTATTATTTATGCAACCAGTAACAGACGTCATCTATTACCTGAATTTATGCATGAAAATACACCTGTCACTCGTGTAGATGTGCCGCAATATACTGAGTTGCATCCTCAAGAAGCAATTGAAGAGAAAATTTCACTGTCTGATCGCTTTGGTCTATGGCTGTCGTTTTATCCAATGGATCAAAATCTATATTTAGAAATTGTGGAGCATTATTTACACAAAGCCGAAATGCCAATGACTGCCGAAGTACGTGCAGAAGCATTAAGATGGTGTCAGGCACGTGGACAGCGTTCAGGGCGTGCTGCCTATCAATTTTCTAAACACTGGATTGGCTCGCAGCAACTTAAAGCACTTTAAATATTTTAATGGGTTGTTTGCATATAGAAGATAGTCAGCAACCCACTCTATTTAAACGCGCTAAATGACTGAGCGACTACTGACCTTGTTCTGCAGCAATCCGTGCCAATGTGTCTTTATAAAATTCTTCGCCATGCGCCTGCATTTCTGCCACAGTCGGCTCTCCTACATATACTTCTTGCGGTACTGTCGCTTCAGGTGTGATAGCCGAAGGATGAGTTGCTACAGTAGTCAAACGAGTCGGTACTTCGACCTGTTGGGCTGTCACTGAACTCGGCTGATTTTCTGTACTATTTATATTTTGCTGTATTGACTCAGCCCCTTCGCAAGCGGTCAATACCATCATCCCCATCACACAAATAATGCAAAATGTATTTTTAAATCGCATGTTTATCTCAATTGGTTTTATATTAAATATCTACCAAAAATCATAGTTTAAAGTTGAAAACACAACAATTGGACAGGATTCACAGATTTAAATACTGCTGTCAGCTACTTTATGGATTTCTATAAATTGTAGGATGAATGCACAAAAAAAATAAAGAAGTTCTATTTGAAACCAATACGTGAAATAAAGTTTGGGATAGAATATGACTATAAAACTTCAAAAAAATTAAAAATATTTATATTGCAATTATTTAATTTTACTTAATAAGATCAACTTTAGTCCATTGTATTATTTTATGAACCCATTATTCGCTTAAGATGCAATCTCTTTAAAACAAACAACGGTTAAAAAATAATGTTTAAATTTAAAAATTTGTTAATTACAGTAAGTTTAATTACAACGCTTACAGCATGTACACAAGTGAAAACGCAAGAGTATTATGCCGAGAACTTAGATGAAGCTAAAAAAGTTTTGCAGAAGTGCGAAGAAATGGCCAATCAAGGTAAATCACTAGAAGGTAAAAAATTAGAAAACTGTACAAATGCAGGGAATGCTGTGATGCAAGGCATGATGAAAGATCTTACCAAAGGTTTAATGGACGCAGTTCGCTAAGTCTTAAGTATTCGTTTCTAATATTAATGTAAAAATTTAGCATATAAAGTCAGAGGCAGATTATTGCCTCTGATTGATTTTATGCTACGAACAACTTAACCCGCAGTTGGATTGGTAAGCTCCGTCATCGGCCAACGTGGTGTAGTCGTAACCGATAAACCATCTTGCTGCCCTGCTTTTAAACGCTGATAGCCCGCAAAAGCAATCATTGCACCATTGTCGGTGCACAATGCAGGTTCTGCATAATAAACCGTTGCACGAATTTTAGCTAAATCTGCTTCTAAACGCTCACGTAACCGAGTATTTGCACTCACCCCACCCGCGATCACCAAGCGTTTTAAACCTGTTTGTTTTAAAGCTTTTACCGATTTTTTCACCAAAGTATCAACAATCGCTTCTTGGAAACTTGCCGCAATATCGGCATCACGGTTTTCATCACCTAACTTTTTCATTTGTACTGAAACCGCAGTTTTTAAACCGCTAAATGAAAATTCTAAGCCTTGGTGCAACATTGGACGTGGAAATTCAAAAGCTTTGGCATCGCCTTGTTCAGCTAGTTTGGCGATATTTGGCCCACCCGGATACGGTAAACCCATCATTTTGGCAACTTTGTCAAAAGCCTCGCCTGCAGCATCATCAATCGACTCGCCTAACAATTCATATTGGCCA
The DNA here is from genome assembly GCF_013418015.1 of Acinetobacter sp. YH12211. Taxonomy (NCBI): domain Bacteria; kingdom Pseudomonadati; phylum Pseudomonadota; class Gammaproteobacteria; order Moraxellales; family Moraxellaceae; genus Acinetobacter; species Acinetobacter sp. YH12211. The sequence continues at coordinate 103,687 of NZ_VPCW01000002.1, read as the reverse complement.
ATGCCATAAGCTGCCATGAGCTGTGTATGTCCACCCGAAACCAATAAAGCGACAAACGGAAATTCTGGCGGTGTCGCAGACAATAATGGTGCAAGCATGTGCCCTTCCATGTGATGCACCCCAATTGCAGGTTTATTTAAGGCAAAAGCTAAAGTTCGTCCAAATAATGCGCCTGTCATGAGTGCGCCCATTAGCCCCGGCCCACGGGTATAAGCCACTGCATCAATTTCAGATTTTTTGACTTGGCTCTGCTCAAGCAATTGATTGATTAAAGGAATAAGTTTGCGCACATGGTCACGTGAAGCCAGTTCGGGTACCACACCACCATACTCTGCATGCAATTTAATTTGGCTATACAGTACTTGCCCGCGCAAACCTAACTCGCTGTCATACAGTGCAAGTCCTGTTTCATCACAAGATGTTTCTAAGCCTAAAACGATCATTAAATTGCCTATAACCTGTATCAATTCTATTGCGAAACCTATTATAGACTTGTGATATGAGATGTAAATGAGTAAAATACTGACCTTCACTTGTGATCGTGGGCAATTTCGCCCAGATCTTATCCATAACTTAATGAGGATTCTTCATGCCACAAGTTAAATTGAAAGAAGGCGAACCAGTAGACGTAGCTATCCGTCGTTTCAAACGTTCTTGCGAAAAAGCAGGTGTTTTAGCTGACGTACGTAAGCGTGAATTCTACGAAAAACCAACTCAAGAACGTAAGCGCAAAAAAGCTGCTGCTGTTAAACGCTACCAAAAGAAATTGGCGCGTGAATCAGTACGTACTACTCGCCTTTACTAATTAATTTGTGATTGCCTGTCTGGATTAAATGATGACGACTTTAAAAAACCAAATTACTGACGTTTTGAAAGCGACAATGCGCGCCAAAGAAATGGATAAGTTAACGGTAATTCGTAGTCTACAGGCGGCAATTAAGCAAATCGAAGTCGATGAGCGCAAAGAGCTTGACGATGCTCAGGTTCTTGCGGTCATTGAAAAGCAAATTAAACAACGTAAAGAATCGGTTAAAGCCTTTGAAGGCGCTGGCCGAGAAGATTTAGCTAGTAAGGAACAAGCCGAAATTGAGGTGTTATCTCAGTTTCTACCAGAAGCTATGACTGAGGAAGAACTTGATTCCATGATTGCGCAAACCATTGAAGCGCAACAAGCTACTAGCATGAAAGATATGGGTAAGGTGATGAACTCTCTGCGTCCGCTCATAGCCGGGCGCGCCGATCCTGCTCAAGTATCTGCCAAAATTAAAGCCAAATTAAGCTAATTAGCTCACCCCAAATTTGTGCTTCTCCGAACACTGATTTAAATGTCAGATTAAGCCCGCTTTAATCTTTCTATCTAATGCTATTAAGTAAAATGCTAAACCTAGGATGAGATAGATTATCTATTCACCCTTAGACACTTCTGCTTTAACTTTTTACTTTAAATCGCAGTTCACTTGATATTTTTTCAGTAATTGCATTTCTTTAGATGTGATGACCTGCTGAATCACGTCCTGTTTATTAATATTCTGATAACGACGATCCAAATAGGCACGGTTTTCATCTGCTGCCTGATATAAACGATCAACATAACGACTAACAATGCCGCAAAACTGCTGCTGTTGCTGCGGATTAAAACCCTGCTGTTGTGGGTTTAAGCCTCGTAAAAACTGTCGGGTATCTTGTTTATATTGCGCATTAATTTCTTCAACAGCCAACACATACTGCTCTGCACTCGCAGCATAGACATTTTGCAAGGTCATCCCCAAAGTAAGGCATAAATAAATATATTTTTTCATTTTCAAGTCAGGGTCGTTTCAACTCAAGTTCTATTTTAGCATTGTATATTCGGTGAATAACTATTCACACGACTCAATTGCCAAAAAGTTGGGTTTGTATTGCGCAAATGCTTGCTCACATGGTTCGGGAACTTTGCCTTGAGTCACTGTCCCTAAGCGTAAGCGAATAATATCGGGTAAATCTAGCCGATAAGAATAAATCGGGCTGCCACACTCCTGACAAAATACCCGTGCTTTATTGGGACTATGAAAATATTCTTTTAGATATTTTAAGCCACGCACCACTTCAAAATGTTCGCGTGCCACTGGACTATTCCATCCCATAATACCGCCTTGCGCACGACGGCAATGCTGGCAAAAACATAATATTGTTTTTTCAATTTCGGCATGGTAACGGTAATACACCGCACCACATAAACATTGTCCCTCAATCATTCTTAAACTCCCTTTCTTTATTGTTATGCCACCGTATGTACGCCCGACTTATATTTTTAACTGTCGTTCTCTTTGCATTTCAGTCACACGGTTTTTTATATTTGCCGACATCGCCTGATTGTCTTTGGCTAAACGCTGCGCGTGCAGTAATGATTTAATTGCCTCTTCTTCCCAACCTGACCAATACTGTACTTCTGCACGATACCGTAACACATTTACCGTGCGTAATGCAGAGCTTCGGTCTACATTTGCCGCTTGCTGCATTAAATTCCATGCCGATAAATCACGTGGATTTTTTTGCAAGAAATCCTTCAAAATACTTTCTGCTTGCGTAGTTTGATTTTGACGAATCAAAACCTCGGCCCATTTATAATTCAGCGCACGATTTTCAGGCATAATTCGCGCAGGTGAACCAATTGTTTTGAGCGCTAAATCAATTTTATTTTGCCCTAAATAAATGTCAGTTTGAATAAGTATCAATAAATTATGTAAACGATTGTGACTTTTGGCCTGATCTATACTTTGTTGCGCCAAAACAAAATCGCCTTGCTGGCTATAAAAATAAGCCAAAGCCAAATTCGCCGCAAAATGGTTACGGGTTGCAAATGCTTTAAGCTGCTGTTCTGTCGCCTGCTGCGAAACCACCAAACTATATAACTTTAAAATCTCAAAGTCTTCATCACGCAGCGAGGTTGGCACTGGTGGCAATTGATTGGCACGTAAACGCGCCTCACTCATCCGCTCTGTGGTTAAGGGATGGGTAAACCAAAAGTCAGGTAAGAAGCTCACTCGACTCGTAGTACGGTGCATCACCTCAAAAAAGTCTGCCATGCTTTGTGGGTTATAGCCTGCGCTATACATATATTGCATGCCAATACGGTCTGCTTCACGTTCCTGATTACGGCTATAAGTCAATTGCTGATCCATTAAAGCGGCTTGAGAACCCATCATCACCGCTGCGCCTGCATCACCATCGGCTTGTGAGGCAACCAATGCCCCAACCACAACCCCAGCGAGTGCCAACAAACCCTGTCCTTTAAATGCCTCTTGAGAGCGACTGTAATGACGTTGCGACACATGCGCAATTTCATGCGCCATCACGCCCGCAACTTCATCCATATTACGGGCAGAATTAATAAGACCTGTGTTTAACGCAAATAAACCACCCGGCACAGCAAAAGCATTAATTTGTGGATCATTGATAATGAGTAGCCCAATGGGTTGCCCCAATTGAGTTTGGCTGAGTAGATGCGAAAACGTATTGATTAATTGATCTTCCAGCCACGGGTTTTGCGTGACAGGCATTTTACGCTGCACTTCCCGATAGACTTTTTCACCAATACTGCGTTCTTTTTGCTGATCAATTAATCCCACACCACTGCCTATTTCAGGCACATTAAATTGTGGTGTGGTGGTTAGATTGGCACTTTGGGTTGTCGCAATACTGGCAAAACTCAAACCGCAGATCAGTAATAGATGTTTCAATGGATGATCTCAAATACATATTTTGCATAATGATTCACTATAACATTGAAAAATGAACGCATTTGCAATGATGTGTTATCAATTTTTACCAAATCATCTTTAACTTTAAGACGTATAACAAGCAGGATTAACAACATATTGCGGGCGACGTCCTTCCAGCGCATCAACTAAATTTTTATAGGCTAAGTTTGCCATTTGTCGACGAGTTGCTGCAGTTGCTGAACCAATGTGCGGCAAAGTCACGACATTATCTAACTCAAATAATGGTGATTCTTGCAGTGGTTCTTTGTCATAGACATCCAAAGCTGCGGCAAAAATTTTGCCTGCTTGTAAGGTCTGAATAAGTGCCTGCTCATCAATGACTGAACCACGCGAAATATTGACCAAAATTGCATGTGACTGCATTAAATCAAGTTCACGCTGACCAATTAAGGCTTTAGAGTCTGCATTTAAATCGACTGCCAGTACCACAAAATCAGACTGTTGCAGCAATTCATCCAGACTTAAATATTCTGCATTAAATGCCTTCGCCACTTCCATTTTTTCACGACGATTGTGGTACACCACATTCATATTAAAACCATGAAATGCACGCCGTGCGATAGCCGCACCAATATGCCCCAAACCTACAATACCAATGGTTTTACCATAAATATCCTGTCCAAACTGTGCTGCACCCACGGTACGTTTCCATTGCCCTTGTTTAGTCCACCGATCTAAATATGGCACTTGTCGTGCTGCACTCATCAATAAAGTAAAGGCTAAATCTGCTGTGGTTTCAGTCAAGACATGCGGTGTATGGCAAAGACTAATCTTTTGTTGGGTTAAATAATCTACATCATAGTTGTCGTAACCGACACTTACACTCGAAATCACTTTGAGTTTAGTCGCAGTATGTAAGTTGCTTTGATTAAGCAAGCGCCCTGCACCAATCATGCCATCCGCATCTTGCACATGCTCAAGCAACTGTTGATTCACGTCACCCAACTTCGGGCTGACCTGCACCACCTGATAATCTTGCTCTAGCTTACTTAAAATTTCTGCATCAATTTGACTAAACACTACCACTTTTTTACGCATGATTATCCCTGTTTCGTGTCTACAATTGCTTGTATATGTAGAGTTTTAAATATCTGAATTGACTTAGGCTTTAGGCTATAACGATGTGATTTGTATCGCATCCCACAGACTTTTTTTCAACAGCGGTTGATCTAACATCTCTTGCAAGCTGGCTAAATGCAAACATTGTTCAGATTTAAAATGTGGTAATTGACCTAAAATCAGCATGTTTTTATCTGTGCTCAAGACATCAACAAAACCTTGCACATAATTTTCTACCCCGATGCCGTCTTGTAATACTTCTAAAGCAAAAGGCCATTGCAATACGTGATATTCGGCCTGTAGCGCATGTTGAATATTACGCCACAATTGTTGCTGTTCCTGACTCAAGGTAGTGCTTTCTACCAAAATGACACAATGTGGCAACTGCAAAGCTTCAATACTAAATGCTTCAATTTGCAGCATGACACGCGCTTCAGGAACAACTTCTGGCGCGGCCGCTTCAACTGTCGTATGTTGCGGAGATGGTTCTTGCTTAGGCTTTTCGTGAATAATCGGCTGTTGTTGTTTTAATTGTTGAGGTACTGCAGCAGGAACAATAATTTCGCTGTGTATTTCAAGTGCAGCTTGTTCGCGCCAAACCGATGATTGTGGCAAAGTTTGAGACACAGCCATTCTGGAAACCCAAATATCGATTCCCAAACTGGCTAAAATGTCACGCTGATGCCCCATCATGTTTATCATCACCCATCTAATTTTTCGCTGCACGTATTTATCACAGAACAACATGCAAGATAGCACCTATTCTACCTAGAAAGGCTGCACAATGCTGTGCTTTCTTTCACCCAATCTGACCTATTCGTATTTTTTCAAAATCTGCTTTAAACACACCTAGTCAATCAGTGTCACACAATCATCAAACTGTTTTGTTTTTGCATTTGCTCGACAATTTCTTCGGTTTTAAAACCTAAACGCCAATAGAGCAACTCCAAAACATCCAATTCATCTTGGGTGATAATACGGTCATTCCACAAACAAATTTCAGCAATGCCTAACACCATCAGTCGATCACGCAGCAGCAAACCTGCCATATCATTTAAAATTTCTGATAAATCAATCGGTTCATCTGAAATTTCTTCATAATCAATCAATTCATCTGCAGTTAAAACACGTTCTAAAATACGTTCACGTACATCTAACTGATTAACACTATTAATTTGCTGCACATGCAATAAAGCATCGATTAAACGTACAATTTGCGGTTTAACTTCGTGTAACGCTGCAGGTGTATGTAAAGGCAGTAAGTTTAATTCAAACTTGATTCGTTCAAGCAGCAAGGCATCCAACAAACCAATCTCGCCATCTTCCTGAATGATTTTTGCCAATTTGGTTAGAAACTGCCGTGCGATACTCAGCGGCATACCACCAATATTTTTACACGCTTCATGGAAAATCGAGATATGTACTCGCCCATCCAAATGTAATAAAGCATCTACAATTGCACGACTCACTTCTGCTTCAGCAGGAATAAATTCACGATATTGGCGAATCATCAAAATAGCGACAATCACCTCACGCGAACCCGTTGCCGTTTGTAAGGCACGCTGAATTAGCTCTGGACGCGGCATGTTATTGCGAATTTCAGGCTTGAGTGGCTTAATTGCATCATTAATTGCAAAGCTAATCGGCGACAAGCGCAGCAAAGGCAAAGGTTGCGGCGAGCTCCACGGCGCATAATATTCAGCATTCATTTCTTCTAACGAGCGAAATAGGCTAAACAAAGGCTGATTGCGTAAACGCTTCAAATTTTCGAGTTGTAAGTCTTGCACCAAGGTTGGATCAAGCTCAAAAATACGGGCTTCAATACTTGGATGAATATTCATCCAGCTTTGCGGACTGAGCGAGTTAGCAAAGCACATGTGGGAAATAGATTCTGAATATTCACTATGAATTTGCGACCCTGCATGATGCACATAAATTCGCAGCAAAGTTTGAATATTGGCATTATTTTGAATCAAACGTTTGGTTTTTAAATCATTTTTAAAGGTACGTCCGCTTAGACTAATATATTTAATTAAGCGGGTAATCAACACGCCCAAGCTACCAAACAACCAGATACCACCACCTACAGCAACAAAAAAAGTCGCTAACTTATGTGGCGGCGCATCACGATGTTGTCCAAAACCAAGTTTGGCGATGCTACTGCCCCACTTACTAAACGTGGTTAGACTACTGTAGAGGATTTTAAGTTTAGTATTATCAATGGTTTCACCACTTAAAATATGGTTAAACTCATGGCTGAGCAATCCATAAAGCTCTTGCTCATCCAAGTTTTGCAAAGCACCCCAAGTCAAAATAATCACAATATCTTTATGACTAAAGCCTGCAGTGAGGGCATTTACCCCAATTTCATCGGGCAATACATATACAGTAGGCGCTGGGATTTGAAAGGTATCGGCCAATTGTTCGGTCAGTTTAAGTGCGGTACTTTCTTCTGGGGTACTTTCGAACTGGGTTAAACGACGCGCACCCAATTGTTTTGCCAAAGAATGACCACCTGAGCGAAAAACGTAAAATTCCAAAATGACGGATACTGTCATAATCAGCACCAAGACCGTAATCCAGTATGGGCTTAGACTGTGCCAATAGATGGATTGGCTTGAATCGACATAATAGACCAACAGACCCAAAACTGTGTTTAAGATAAACAGGGTCAAAGCGACTGCAACCAAACATAAAATTGCAGACCAAATCATATTTTTGTTTTTAATCAAGTAACTACTCACAGACCTCAATGTAAACATCCTGAATTACATTGTATTTGAGCCACCATCATAAATGAAAAAAGCGGGAATTTCCCGCTTTTCTCACTGAGCTGATCAGAAAAAAATTAACTCTCTTTTACACCAGTTAAGTCTACTGACGCGGCATCAATATTGACATCAATATAACCATCTTTGCCTTTTTTAGCCAAGTCGTTGCGCTTTTGCTCAAGATCATTCAGATAAGCTTCGTCAATTCCGCCAGCTACATACACGCCATCAAATACTGAACAATCGAATTCAGTTAAATGCGGTACTTTATGGGTACGAACGGCTTGTTTTAAATCTTCTAAATCTTGGAAAATTAAACGGTCTGCACCAATAATTTCACGAATTTCTTCGACATTACGGTTAGACGCGATTAATTCATCTTTGGCTGGCATATCAATACCATACACGTTTGGATATTTCACCATTGGCGCTGCAGAAGCAAAGAATACTTTTTTCGCCCCAGCATCACGTGCCATTTGAATAATTTCGTTACAGGTCGTACCACGGACAATCGAGTCATCCACCAACAGTACATTTTTGCCTTTAAACTCAAGCTCTACAGGGTTCAGTTTTTGGCGCACTGATTTTTTACGCAATTGCTGACCTGGCATAATAAAGGTACGTCCGATATAGCGGTTTTTCATAAAACCTTCACGGAATTTAACCCCTAAAGTATTTGCCAATTCTAAAGCTGATGTACGTGATGTATCTGGAATTGGAATAACGACATCAATATCGTGTTGCTCGCCCCACTCTTGGGTAATTTTATGCGCCAGTTTTTCACCCATTTTCAAACGCGCTTTATACACTGAAATACCATCAATGGTCGCATCTGGACGAGCAAAATATACATATTCAAAAATACATGGGCGATATTCAGGTTTAGCGGCACATTGCTGGGTAAATAATTCACCTGCGTCATTAATAAAGATCGCTTCACCCGGCGCAATATCACGTTCAACTTTAAAGCCAAGTGCAGTAATTGCCACAGATTCTGATGCAATAATATATTCCATGCCCTGTTCAGTTTCACGTGAACCGTAAATCAATGGACGGATACCATTCGGGTCGCGGAAGCCAACCAATCCTTGACCTGTAATCATTGCAACAACGCCATAAGCACCTTTGCAGCGCTCATGCACACGGCTGATTACATGAAAAATATCTTCAGGCGTTGGGTTTAATTTGCCACGTTTTTGCAATTCATGTGCAAATACGTTCAATAACACTTCTGAATCAGAATCGGTGTTCATGTGACGTAAATCTGTTTTAAACAGATCTTCGTGAATTTCTTCGGCATTTGTCAAATTGCCATTGTGAGCCAAAGTAATCCCGTACGGCGAGTTCACATAAAATGGCTGCGCTTCGGCACTGCTAGATGAACCTGCAGTTGGATAACGCACGTGCCCAATACCATAATTACCTTGCAACGCACGCATGTGACGCGTATGGAATACATCACGCACCATACCGTTATCTTTACGCAAGAACAAACGTCCATTGTGGCAAGTTACGATCCCAGCTGCATCCTGTCCACGATGTTGTAACATCGTTAATGCATCAAACAACATTTGGTTAACAGGTGATTTACCAGCTATACCAACAACTCCACACATAGCAACCTCGCAGACCAGCTAGGGATTAATAAAAAGGATTATTCGTTGAGCCATCTGCGCCAGAGCGGTTTTCTTTTGCGTCAGATGCGATGTCGGAAGATGACGCGGCATCTTTCGACTTGATGTGCTGTAAAGCCTCATTGGCAGCGTCTTTGGAGAGTTCTGTTGCCCACGGTGCATACGGCAATAAAGTTTGCACAAATTTAGACTGTTTCCAATAAGGCGAGCTTTCGACCCAAGGACCAATGCCTTGAATGGTAATAAGAACAATGAGTAAGCCTTTCAAGGTACCAAATGCACCGCCTGCCAAACGATTTAATGGGCCAAGTTTCAAGCTCTTTAAAACACCATTTAAAACAGCGGTTACAATCCAGGTCAGTACCACAATCACCAAGACAATAAATGCAAAGGCTGCAATTTTTTGTACCACAGGATCGCTACTGAGTGCTGTCATCGAAGGTGCTAGGACAACTGCATATTTTGCCGCAACAATTAGGGCAAAAATCCATCCTACCAAGTTCGCAAAGGCTTTAATAAATCCTTGTCGCAAACCGTTCAACCCTCCAATAAGCAAGAGAATCAGAATAACGATATCAATGGTATTCATAAGTTATAAGGCGTTCACACAATCTTGAACCAACTCAGGACCTGCATAGATTAAACCACTATACACCTGAACCAAGCTTGCACCTGCATTTTTTTTGGCAACCGCTTGTTCGCCCGACAAAATGCCACCGACACCAATTAAAGGAATTTCACCTTTCAGTGCTGCTGAAAATGCTGCCAAACATGCAGTACTTTTTTCAAACACAGGCGCGCCCGATAAACCACCAGCTTCATCGCCATGCGGCAAGTTTTCTACGCCTTCACGCGACAAAGTGGTATTGGTCACAATCAGGCCATCAATTTTGAATTGCAATAATTGCTTGGCAATAAACTGAATATCTTCAGGGTCTAAATCTGGAGCAACTTTTAAGACCAACGGCACATAATGTTGATGTTCTTCTGCCAACTCCAACTGACGCTGTTTGAGGGTTTGCAATAATTCAGTCAGCGCATCACCACTTTGCAAACTGCGCAAATTTTTGGTATTGGGTGATGAAATATTTACAGTAATATAAGAGGCATAGTTATAGACTTTTTCTAGACAAATCAGATAATCATCTACCGCATTTTCAACAGGCGTATCGGCATTTTTACCAATATTAATCCCTAAAATACCTTTAAATTTTGCCGCTTTGACGTTTTCAATCAGCTGATCGACCCCATCATTATTAAAACCCATACGGTTAATAATGGCTTTGGCCTGTGGAATACGGAATAAACGTGGATGCGGATTGCCCGCTTGAGGACGTGGCGTAATGGTGCCAATTTCAATAAACCCAAAGCCTAAACCAGCCAAGGCATCAATATATGCACCATTTTTGTCTAGACCTGCTGCCAAACCTACTGGATTAGGGAATTCAATTCCCATACACGTCACAGGTTTCGCTACAGTCTTTTGACGCATCAAGCCCATTTTATGGCTCGATTTCAATAGTGATAGTGTCAGCTCATGTGCACGCTCTGGTGCTAAAGAAAATAACAACGGGCGGGCTAGAGAATACAACATATCTGCAAAAGTCTACTGCTTTCTAAGTCGCCATATTATAGGCTTAGCCCAGTCAAAACGCTATGCTTGACATGGGTTTATTTTCCGAGTTTCGGACTTTATTTTTAACCTTTACTGGACTGTCGCTGTTAATTTAATCTGCCCTGCTTCAGAAATTAATTCTATTTTTTCGATACTTAAACCCATTTGCGCTAATTGGGTTAAAAAATTTGCCAACACGGCATAATTGACATGACTCGCTACAAGTTGCATCTTGTCACCACTTTGCTGCGAAGCAACCGATAAGCCTTGTTGCTGAGCCACACGCTGAATTTTATCGGCTGCACTGAGTTGAGCATCATTAGCTGGTTTCATTGTGACTGCATGACTTTGCATCACCACCACCAAATCTTTAAGATCATTCACCCGTTTTTGCTGTTTTTCGGCTGCGGCATGCATATACCACAATGCAGAACCCACCGCAGCAACGATCACAAAGATTGTGGTAAACACCACCAAAACACGCTCACGTGTATTTAAACGATCTAAATAATCTTGCACCAGTTCAATACGTTGATCGAACCAAGTCGACATTTTTTCCATGGCTTTCATTATTGTATTTTCACCAATCCTACTGCACCTGACGCGCTCGGCTGAATATTACCCAGCTCGACCTTAAAACCCTGCTGATTCAATTGCTGAGTGAGCGCTTGCAAGGTCGCTGCCGAATTAGCATTCAATTCCATGTTCAACATATTGGCATCAAAACTCACACGATTAGCCACAATTTGATTTTGCATCAACACAGGGCCAACACGACTGAGCAATTGCAGCGCTTGAGTATCTGCATTTTTACTCATGCGTACCTGACTTTCAAACTGGCTTTGAATATTTTGCTCGGTAATACGGCTGTTTGCGCCAAACCAATATTGATATTGTTCTATGGCTTGAACCGCTGTTTGATCTGCTACTTTTTTAAGCTTGCTCCAGCGCAGTGCATCATAGCTAAATTGCACAATTAAAATCCCGAGCAACACTGCTGCACAGGCTTTCCAATAACCTGAAATACCCGTATCTTGCTTGGCTTTTGGCAGCATGTTGAATGGATGCTGTTTGGCTTTCGCCAATGCAGGTACTACATAATGAAAGCTTTCTAACTGCTCTTGTGTTGCAAATGCTTCAATACTTTGTATTTGCTCTGCACTAAAGTTGGTGATTTTATAGTTTCGTTCTGCAGTTTGATAATCTAGATAAAGCGCCAGATCATCAACTGAATAACCTAAAAATTCACTTTCACGTACCAACAAGCGTCCGCAAATATTTCCAATCACCGTTTGCCCTGGTTCAGGTTGCGGCAAAATTAAAAAATCAGGTAACAATGCACTGATTTTAACTGGCAACAAACTTAATACATGCAAATAGGTTTCAATACTATGCTTGGCAACTCCCAGCACGGTTATTTGCTCAGGTGGCTGAAAATGATGAACCACCTGCATCGCATCAATTGGCAATACGGTATATTCTTCTAATAAATACTTCACACCATCGGTACCCAATTGTTTATATTGGGCTTTAGGTAAAGTTTGTTGCATAATTTGCACATCACGGCTTGGGAAAAACACCACAGCATCTTTTCCTTGAAAAGATTGCAATGCCTGAATCAAGGCATCAAGATTATCTGCCTGTGTCCAGTGTTCCCCATTTGACCATTGCCAAACCCCATTGGCTTCTGGCATCCATAAATACAGCATTATTATCGTTCTACCGTTGAATTGTATTTAACTTTATACATTTATTTTATGCGTTTGGAATAAAACTTTTGATTTGGGTTGAAAGTCCCGCAGCAATTACTGCCTGCTCATAAATACGTGCTTCTGCCAAATGATAGGGATGGAAAGATTCTGAAGTCAAAATTTCTGCCATGTGTGCCACCACATTCATGTGACACACCACCGCAATTGACTCATACGGCAATTGTGACAACCATTCCACCGCAACTTTTGCATCATCTTCAGGTTTAATGGTATTGCAGACCACCACAGGCACATCTTTAAAATATTGCTGCAAATGTGCCAAGGTTTCTTGTGCACGCAATAAAGGACTAACCACAAACACATCGGGCTGAATGATATTTTTTAAATAGTCTGCCGTTTCTTGTGCTTGTATATGACCACGCTCAGTCAAAGGACGCTGATGATCATTGCCCATAATCGCAGGAGCGGCTTCACCATGACGAACAAGAGTCAGTTGCATAGAATTTCCTTATAGGATGATACACATTAAGTTGTGTCAATTTAACTCAAATTATGCGCTCAGTATAACCTGAGAATATGACAATTCAGTTCACCAAACTGTCATATTCCACGCAAGTTTTTACCTACTGTGGCGCAGTTTTATGGATGTAAAACTAAACTTGATGATGCGGCAAGACAAATTCCACATCACTGCGATGTCCATTTCTCATTAAAGACAGTGCAATATTCATAGGCGGCGCACCTTCAAAAATCACTTCATAAAGCGCACAAGTAATTGGCATATACACCTCTAATTCATTCGAGCGCGCCCGCACTTGCACGATGGTATTAATCCCTTCGGCTGTTTGCCCCAATTCTTCTGTGGCTTGTTCCAAAGTTTTGCCTTTGCCCAATGCATAACCCACTTGATAGTTACGACTCAATGGACTGCTACACGTTGCAAATAAGTCACCGACACCAGACAACCCTAAGAAGGTCAATGGATTTGCACCAAGCTTAACCGCAAAACGACTCATTTCTGCCAAAGCGCGGGTTAAAATCATACTCTTAGTATTTTCACCCACGTTATAAGCGGCTGCCATGCCCATTGCCACAGCATAAATATTTTTTAGCGCACCGCCTAATTCCACACCATTCACATCATCGCTGGCAAAAACACGGAATAATGCACTGTGTAAAGCTTGCTGCACTGCATAACGCACCAATTCAGAATGACTGGCAATGACCGTACCTGCAGGCTGCCCCGCCACAATTTCTTTAGCAAGGTTTGGGCCAGACAATACGCCATACGGCACTTCAGGCAATTCTTCGCGGATAATATCGCTCATAAAACTAAAGGTTTTGGCTTCAATACCCTTGGTTAAAGACACCACTGCTTGCGCACTAATAAAAGGTTTAATTTGACGCAACACATCACGGAAAGAATGACTTGGAATAGCCACTAAAATAATGTCACGGTCACGAACTGCAGTTTCCAAATCTGAAACGGCTCTTAAACCCTGCTCCAACTGAAAATCTGGCAAATAACGTCGATTAATATGCGTTTCATTAATTTCTTTGGCAGTCGCTTCATCACGAATCCAAATCATCGTGTCGCAGCCATTACGCACTGCTGTATTGGCCATTGCTGTACCAAAACTGCCACCACCTAGCACTGTAATGCGTAACGCAGTTTTTCGATCTATTGCAACAGGTTCAACCAAATCGGCAAAATTTAACTCTGACATTATTGTTATATCCTAAAAATAAAGACTTATGCGTTCCAATAACGAACATAAGCTTGCGTATCCAACTCAGCGCGTGCAGGAATGGCTTTAGCCGCTGTTCCCACATAAATAATGCCTGAAATTAAATCATCTGCATTTAAGTTTAAAGCTTGTTTCAGCAAGTTCGACTCAACGACTGCCCCACTACGCCACATACTGGCAAAGCCCTGCGCCTGCAAAGACAGTAAAAAGTTCTGTACCGCAGCGCCTGTACTTAAAGTCTGCTCAAAACGTGGCACTTTTGGATGATCCTGAAATTGTGTTAACGCCAACACTAAAAGTGGCGCACGAAATGGATGCTGTTTCACTCGCTCCAACTGAACCGCATCGGTTTCGCCCATGTCTGCCAAGGCTTGAGAAAGTAACTCACCAAATGCTGCACGTTGCTCGGCAGTAATCACCACAAAGCGCGTAGGTTTTAAACGATGATGATCTGGTGCGGTTAAAGCTGCCTGAAAAGCCATTTCTAGCTGCTCAGTATTTGGTGCAGGTTCAACTAACTGCCCCGTAGACTGACGTTGATGAATATTTTGATGAACGATTTCTACCGCTGTATCCGTCATTGACTTATATAACTATTTCAAAAAGCTCGGTTAAGATTAGCATAAACTCAAAAAATTGCGCTATTTCCGTATGCTTATTTGCAAGATTCTGATTAGGGTCTATATGTCTGCACTTTTAAGATGAATCTGCTCAGCACATCTAAACAATGATGCTTTGACGCATTCATCTATAGTTTAAGAGCATGAAAATACATTATGGATTGGGTTTGATGTGTATAAATGAATGACGAATTATCAACACAGCCTATACAGTGTCTACATCTAAAACCATCCAGATTATGTTCAACTAGATCAAATTGTTATTTTCAATCTCTACACATTTGAATTGAAATATCATCAACAAACAATACGCGCTACAGCGTTTTAGCCCCGAGGTAGATATGAAAAAAATAGTCGCCTTTTCTAGCCTTGCTGTTTTTGCACTTTTAACCGCATGTGCCACCACGCCAAATAATTCTCTTGCCATTCAAAAAGAAAACAACCTATATGAAGTCACAGGTTTAGGTAAAAGTAATATTATTGCCAAAAATAATGCAATTACAGCTGCCAATAAAACCTGTGGTACTCGTGCCGCTCCAGTCTTGGTTGATGAAAAAACATCTTATAACGGTGCACTCAAAGGTGTAGTCGATGAGCAAACGGGACAAATGATTCAGGCGGCAGCAACTGTTTTAGGTACAATTGCGGGACGTAATACTGATATTGCCCGTGATGATGATTATCAAACTGTGCTGACCTTTAGATGTCAGGCAAAGTAAATTATTACAGCACGACATAAGAAGCAAATACAAAAAAGTCGCTCCACTGAGAGCGACTTTTAAACTAAGAACAGCAGGATTTAAACTAAAAAATAGCTTAAATGAGTAATTAGCAATAACCATCTAAACGTGTTAATGGCAATTTTTGACCAATGGCTTTTTCAATTTCTGGTAAATAGAACGCATCATCTTCCGACAAGAAGCTAATACTCACACCACGTGTACCTGCACGACCTGTACGACCAATACGGTGCACATAATCATCTGACTGTTCAGGCAAAGTGAAATTCACCACATGCGAAACACCATCGACATGAATACCACGCCCTGCAACGTCTGTTGCAATCATGATGTTATGTTTGCCATTTTTAAACTGATCCAGCATTTTTAAGCGTTTGTCTTGGGCAATTTCACCTGACAACATCACCACTTTATAGCCATCACGCTTTAAATGATCATAAAGCTTACGCACCTGATCACGCCGATTGGCAAAAATCATGACTTTTTCAATCGGCTCATCACGTAAAATTTCTTCAAGCAATTTGTATTTATCGGTTTTGGCAACCATATATACCCGTTGCTCAACATCGGCATTGGTTTTCTTTTCAGGTTCAATTTCGACTGTAACAGGTTCAAATAACCACTGTTGAGCCAAGTTCAACACATCATAACTAAAAGTTGCCGAGAACATTAACGTCTGACGCTGTTCCTTACGCGGTGAATAACGCACAATACGTTTTACCGATGGAATAAAGCCCATATCCAGCAAGCGGTCTGCTTCATCAATCACTAAAAACTCAATCTGATCTAGCCAAACTTCTTTTTGTTCTACAAAATCAATCAAGCGCCCTGGTGTCGCAACAATAATATCGACAAAGTTTTTATTGAGTTGTGACTTTTGCTTATCAAAATCTACACCACCCAACAAAGTCACCACATTTAAGTCGGTAAATTTGGTTAAGTCTTTTGCATCACTTTCGATTTGCAAAGCCAATTCACGCGTAGGCGCTAAAACCAATGCACGTGGTTCACCACGATAACGCTGCCCTTGAATTGGGTTATTCAATAAATCGTTGATGACACTAATTAAAAAGGCAGCAGTTTTTCCTGTACCTGTTTGCGCACGACCAATGGCATCATGTCCAGCCAAAGTAAATTTTAAAACCTTTTGCTGAATTGGTGTCATTTCCTTGAAACCCAAAGCATCAATAGCCTGTTTCAATTGCGGATGTAAATTTAAGGTTTCAAAACCAGATGACATAAATATGTGCTCGAACTTATACAGACAAAAAACTGACCTATTATAAACAGAAATACAAATAAAAAACGCCCCAATCAGGATTGGAGCGTTTTTTTAGAATAATCGAGTGATTAGTCTAGTGGCTGTACTTCTTCAGCTTGGAAGCCTTTTTGGCCTTTTACTACGCTGAATTCAACACGTTGGCCGTCACGAAGTGAACGGTGGCCGTCACCTTGGATCGCACGGAAGTGAACGAATACATCGTCGCCGCCATTGCGTTGGATAAAGCCAAAGCCTTTAGTGTCGTTGAACCATTTAACTACGCCTTGTTCACGAGCTGTCATAAGTTAATCCTCATTGATTAAAAAGAAGGACCACCCGGTGTTGCAAACAGCAGAGCAAACAAAGTTTAAAAATATTTTTATTTCTAAGCTTGTAATCATTCTGTATAACTATTAACAAAATCCCGGTTACATCCATTTGTAATAGGGCGACAAACAACGATTGTCTATCTAAAATCCTAAATACGCATCGAGCTTAACACGGCTTTATGACAATTAATAGATTTTTTTTGATTTATCTTGTTCAGTTTGAAACGAGTTGAACAAATAGAAAATTTTTATTTCTGTTAAGTGACTTAGCACAATTTTGATCTATAAATTTTATTGCAAATATCTCGCAAAATAAGCCAATTCTCTTGCCCTTATGCGCAGTAAGCCGCGCAATGAATAGTCTGGATGCTTCAGATGAAATTTATTTGGGATTTGTGAGCGAATTTGCTAGTATGATCATTCTGTTTTTTAAGGCGAATTTTTACTTCAATGCTGTGTGATGCTGAACAACCTATCATAGTGATTGATGCCATGGGACAACCTTGTCCTATGCCTTTATTGATGCTAAAACGTGCCCTTAAACAATCAGATTCTGCACGGTTTTTATTGAAGTCATCTGATCCGCATAGCCAGCAAGATGTGGCGCGTTATTGTCAGTTACATCAATATAGCTGTGAAGCAAGTCAGATTTCGGCAACAGAGTTTCATTATGTGATTGATGTTGCCAAGCCAAAAGCATCGTAATAAGCGTATCTGTTTGATTGTTCATTTGTTTTAATGACTTAATATTCGCCGCTTATTGCTATAAAGATTTACATATCTACACCAATTTTACTTATTTAAGTAGAATATTGGCATTAAGATAAAGACATCGGTTATTTTACCTACCTAATCCTATAAGGAGATCTCATGAGTGACAGCAGCAATCAGTTGATGCCCCTGTCATTATCTGCACCAGGGGTAAACCTCGGGGCTTATATTAGTACTGTTAACCAAATTCCTATTTTAACGGCTGAACAAGAAAAAGAGTTAGCCGAGCGTTATTATTACGATCAAGATTTAGACGCGGCCAAAATGTTGGTCATGTCGCATTTACGTTTTGTGGTGCATATTGCACGAAGTTATGCGGGCTATGGTTTACCGCAGGGTGATTTAATTCAGGAAGGCAACTTGGGCTTAATGAAAGCCGTGAAACGCTTTGACCCGAATATGGGCGTGCGTTTGGTGTCATTTGCCGTGCACTGGATTAAAGCTGAAATTCACGAATATGTGATTCGTAACTGGCGTATTGTTAAAATTGCCACCACCAAGGCGCAGCGTAAATTGTTCTTTAATTTGCGTAGCCTCAAAAAATCTAGCAAAAAACTGACGCTTGAAGAAGCACAATCTATTGCCAATGACTTAAATGTAACTGCAGAACAAGTCTTGGAAATGGAAGGTCGTTTAACCGCTTATGACGCAGCTTTTGAAGCACAGGGCGATGATGACGATGAAGGTTCAACTTATATTGCACCTGCATTGTATTTGGAAGATAACCGTTACGACCCTGCACGTTTGGTCGAAAACGAAGACTACGAAGAACAAAGCACTTCTGCCCTACATGAAGCCATGGAGCAGTTGGATGATCGTTCACGTAACATTTTGCAGCGTCGCTGGTTAGATGATGATAAATCGACCCTGCATGAATTGGCAGCAGAATATAATGTTTCGGCAGAACGTATTCGTCAGCTCGAAAAAAATGCCATGGAAAAAATTAAAGTGGCGATGTCATCAAACTAAACTGACATTCTCCAAATTGATGCAGACACATCGAAAAATAAAATTGGGCAAACTGCCCTTTTTTATTGTCTTTAATTGGTACAGCTACATACAGGCAGGCAAATCTCAGATTTTCCCGCCCCTAAAAATGTGCTAAGGTTAAGCGCAAAATTAAATAGGTCAATTTGCGTATGTGGATTGCAATTTCTGCCCTGAATTTAGCTATAGCAGTCATGCTCGGTGCATTTGGTGCACATGGCTTAAAGGCCCGTGCAACTGAAGCGCAATTGCTTTGGTGGCAAACTGCAACAGATTATTTTTTCTATCATGCCCTTGGACTTTTAGCATTGGGCATATTGGCTAAAGTGATTCCACAACTTCCCATTAAAGCCAGTTTTATTCTAATCCAACTGGGTATTTTATTTTTCTGCGGTTCACTTTATATCATGGCATTGGACATTGTACGCGGTTTGGGCATGATTACCCCAATTGGTGGTGCGCTCATGATTGCTGGTTGGCTGACCTTAGCATGGCAAGCCATGAAATATGCCAAATAAAGCTCAATTGTATTTTGTAATTTTGAAGATGGATTCTCGGTCATGCAAATTTATCTGAATGGCGAAGCACAACAGACCTCTCACACGACCCTGTTACAACTGATTCAGGCATTAGATTTAGAAGGCAAACGTTTTGCTGTGGAGCAAAACGAAAAAATTATTGCCAAAAGTAAACTTGCCGAAACCCCTATTTGCGATCAAGACCGCATTGAAATTATTCATGCCGTTGGTGGCGGCTAAACTCGGAGCACCCATGCAAGATACCTTTAAAATCGGTTCACGTACCTTTAATTCACGTTTATTGGTGGGTACGGGCAAATATAAAGATTTAACCGAAACAGATTTGGCGATTCAAGCCAGTGGCGCAGAAATTGTCACGGTTGCCATTCGTCGTGTAAACATTGGGCAACATCCAGATCAGCCAAACTTACTTTCCGTGATTCCACCAGAAAAATACACCATTTTGCCAAATACAGCAGGATGTTTTGATGCCAACAGTGCCGTGCGCACCTGCATGCTGGCGCGTGAATTGCTAGATGGTCACAACCTTGTCAAACTGGAAGTTTTGGGCGATGAAAAAACCCTTTACCCAAATATCACCGAAACTTTAAAAGCTGCACGCACGCTAATTGACGATGGTTTTGAGATCATGGTCTACACTTCCGATGACCCGATTGTGGCGCAAGAATTGGAAAGTATGGGCTGCGTGGCAATTATGCCATTAGGTAGTTTAATTGGTTCAGGCTTAGGTATTCTTAACCCGCATACCATTTCGATTATTAAAGAAAATGCCAAAGTACCTGTATTGGTAGATGCAGGTGTGGGTACTGCCAGTGATGCTGCGATTGCAATGGAATTAGGTTGCGATGGTGTGCTGATGAATACTGCAATTGCAGCAGCACAAAACCCAGTGCTAATGGCATCTGCGATGCGTAAAGCAGTAGAAGCAGGACGTGAAGCTTATTTGGCAGGACGTATGCCACGTAAGCGTATGGCGAATGCCAGCTCACCTGAAACGGGTTATTTCTTTAAATAATCATTAGGGTCTTTTCCAAGTCCGACAGCACAAATAAAAAGACGTTAAGTGTTAACTCAACGTCTTTTTTTATTATGCGATTTGGGCAAATAAAAGCCGATTAAGGAATCAAGCCTTCATCACGCATAGCAATTTGTACCGACTGACGCGCAGCAACTTTATTACGGATTTCAACCACATGGCTATACGGAGTTAAATCATGCTCAATATAGTTTGACCAATTAGTGATAACAAACAAATACGCATCGGCTGGACCAAAGTTATCATCCACCAAATATTCATGGTCTGATGATGCAATCGCTTGATCAATATAAGTCAACAAACGATCAATTTCTGCATAGGCTTTTTCTTTGGCTTCTGCATCTAAAGGCGCGCCAAAAAATACTGCGTAAGCGTCATGTAATTCAGAGTTTAAATAACCCAACCATTCCAAAACTTTAGCACGACCTAAACCAGATGGCGGAATTAAATCCTGTTTAGGGTCTTGCTGCGCTAAAAATGGCAATAGCGCTACGTTTTCCGTCAAAATTAAACCTGGGTTAATTTCTAAAGCAGGTACATAACCTTTAGGGTTAATTTCATAATAATCGGCACCCTTTTCTGTTTTATGGGTTTTTAAATCTACACGCTCAATATCAAAATCGACATTCACTTCATTTAAAATAATATGTGCTGCCAAAGAGCATGCGCCAGGTGAATAATAAAGCTTCATATTTGATCCTTGTTATATAACTATCTCTGTTGTAAATCGCTTGTCACAAACTTGCAAGTGATTGAACCTATAAATTGCAAAAAAGCGAAAATGTCTTAAAAAGCCCTTACGCTTTGACTATCCTGCAAAAGACAGGCTTTTTCAAGTCTGTTTTGCCTGCTTTTTTATCTCTAGATGTTTTAACATACAGCCCTTTAAAGTTTCATGAAATTGAGATTGTGATTAGCCTGAAAAAAGAAGAATGGTTTTCCAATATCCGCACCGATGTTTTGGCAGGTTTAGTGGTAGGTTTGGCATTAATTCCTGAATCAATTGCCTTTTCGGCTATAGCAGGCGTCGATCCGCAAGTCGGCTTATATGCATCGTTCTGTATTGCGGTCACGATTGCTTTTTTTGGTGGGCGTACTGCCATGATTTCTGCCGCGACAGGCGCTATGGCATTACTGATGATTACCCTCGTCAAAGAACATGGTTTGCAATATTTATTGGCTGCAACAGTACTCACAGGGCTGATTCAGGTTATAGCAGGCTATTTTAAAGTTGCCAAACTGATGCGTTTTGTTTCGCAATCGGTAGTTTATGGCTTTGTAAATGCCTTGGCAATTTTAATTTTTGTGGCGCAACTGCCTGAATTATCGAAAATGGATGGCTTAGGCTATTTATTTGTAGGATTAGGTTTAGCGGTAGTCTATCTGTTTCCATACATTCCTAAAATTGGTAAAAGCATTCCCTCGCCTTTGGTCTGCATTATTGTGCTGAGTGTGGTTGCTTTATTACTTGGTGCAGATATGCGTACCGTAAGCGATTTGGGACAATTTCCCGACACGCTGCCTATTTTTCTAGTGCCTGACATTCCACTGAATTTTGAAACTTTATTTATTATTTTTCCTTATGCCATGACCTTAGCCACAGTCGGTTTACTCGAAACCATGATGACCACTACGATTGTCAATGAAGCCACAGGCACAGAAGCAGATCGGCATCAGGAATGTCGTGGTCAGGGTTATGCCAATATTGTGAGTGGCTTTATGGGCGGTATGGCAGGCTGTGCCATGATTGGGCAATCCATTATCAACGTCAGTTCTGGGGCACGTACACGTCTCTCTACACTTACGGCAGGCGTGTTTTTACTGTGCTTGGTGGTATTTCTCAAAGATTGGTTGGCATATATTCCTATGGCAGCATTGGTCGCAATTATGATTATGGTGTCATTCACGACTTTTAACTGGGATTCCATCCGTAACTTTAAAAAGCATCCCAAACAAAGCAATATTGTTATGTTAGCTGTGGTCATTGTGGTGTTAGTTACCCACAACCTTGCTTTGGGTGTCTTTGTTGGCGTACTGCTTTCTGCTCTATTTTTGGTGAATAAACTGGAAAGTGAAGTTAAAGTCAGTTCGTTTTTATTGGGCGAATATACCCGCCAATATGTAATTTCAGGACAAATTTTCTTTAGCAGCTCGGAAAAGTTTTATCAGTTTTTTGATTTTTCAGAAGACATTAGCAATGTCACCATCGACTTAACGCATGCGCATATTTGGGATATTACCTCTGTAAATATGCTGAATAGCGTAGTGAACAAATTTAAAGCGCAACAGATTAAAGTGCATATTATTGGATTGAATGAAGCCAGTCATACCTTAATTGATCAATACAGTGCCCATTCGTAATTACTGTATTAAAATACCGTTGATGATGTTAAATGCTGAATCTTGATGATTCTGCATTTTTTATACTCAAAAGATGCAGATTTATCGCAATCTTGCGCGATGCTACGAAAAACAGCGAAAAAATTTGACTTCAATGGCTCAGGACTTAAAATACCGCATTCGAATTCATTAGATTTGCCAAAATTATGTCGAACGATCAATTAGACCAGCACGTTGTCGAGCTGGACAACCTCAACGAGCATCGTGAAATTGTAACGTTCATGCGCCGTTCTTCACCATTGAATACGTCACAACGTAGCGCCTTGGAACAATACGGCGACTTAATTTTGGAATATCCTGTTGGCGATTTACGTCAACATTTTGAACACCCTGGACGCCCGCTTACAGTAGAAATTGGTTTTGGGATGGGGCGTTCTTTGGTACTGATGGCGCAGGCTAACCCTGAACGTAACTTTGTCGGGATTGAAGTCCATATTCCAGGCATTGCACAGTGCGTTTATGAAGCAGGTACAGCAGGTTTAAGCAACTTACGTGTCTTAGATGCCGATGCGATTCAAGTACTGCGTGAAATGCCAGACAATAGCATTGATACAGTGCAGTTATATTTCCCAGACCCATGGCAGAAAAAACGTCACTTCAAACGCCGTTTTGTTGCTCATGAACGCATGGAATTGGTAGAGCAAAAATTAGTGTTAGGTGGTACGTTCCATGCAGCAACCGACTGGGAACCGTATGCAGAATGGATGCTGGATGTATTGGACAACCGTCCACGTTTAGAAAACTTGGCGGGTAAAGGCAATAGCTACCCTCGCCCTGAATGGCGTCCACAAACCAAGTTTGAACGCCGCGGAATTGAAGCAGGTCATAAGATTAATGATTTTATCTTCAAGAAAATTAACTAATTTCTGCTAGAAAAAATGCTTCCACAAGGAAGCATTTTTTATTTGAACTCGTGTTATCGTATCAAATGACTAAGATTGATGCCACGTTAAAATCTGTTGGCTCATTAGCGCATAAACTTCGGCAAGTGCATGTTGCTGCCCTGCTACCAATAAGTCCTGATGCATTTTTAAAATATTGTGATCACCCCGCATAGCAGGCCCTGTTTGCATTTGACGCGGATCATTCTGGGTCGCTTTATGCGCAGTTTCCAAAATAAGAGGATACAGCAGACTGAAATCTACTTTCTGAGCATCGACCACTTGCTTGGCCATGTCATAACAATAATTACTAAAATTACAGGCAAATACCGCAGCCAAATGCAAACTCAAACGCTGTGCTGAAGTATAGGCATAAACCCTTTTGCTTAGGCTATTTGCCAAAGTCATTAAAAGCTGCTGATCTTCAGCAAATGCAGCTTCTATAAATAAAGGCGTTTCTGACCAATCAATTTCACGCTCTAAACTAAAGGTTTGCAAGGGATAAAATACCCCTGAACGTACATGATGCTGTTGCAATACATCTAATTTAGTACTGCCTGAGGTATGCACAATCAACACATGATTTAAATCACGATGAACTTCCTGAATCACCTGTGCAATGCCCTGATCACTCACTGCAATAATCACTAAATCTAGATCTGAATGAAGTTTTTCTACTTCAGCAATCGCTTCTGCGCCAACCTGCGCAGCCAAATGCTGCGCCTTGTCCAGACTACGGCTATAAATTTGCACAATTTGATGCTGTGCGTTTAAAACATGAGCCAAATGATGTGCAACGCGCCCTGCACCAATCAAACTAATTCGCATAATATTTTCAGATAAAATAAGATGAAATAATCTGCACACAGCATGCCAATAAAAAAAGGACGAAGCAATTCGTCCTGATGTTTTTTGTTTGATATCGAATAGATTTAGAATTGACGCAAAGTTAAAATCTGCTCACTACGTCCAAATGGCCCTTGAGTATCATGCAAAACTGCACTCGTTAAGCCAATACCATCTTCACCATATTGTTGTGTTACTTCCAAGCCTAGCCATTCGCCTTGCGGTAAACGGTGTAAATGCATTTGCAAATCTAAATTTGGAAAACCCCAACCCGCATTCGGGTCTAAACGTGGCACTACGCCATTGGCGGTATCCACCATCCCCAATAAACGCACAAAACTAGATGTGCTTTGATTTTCAACCATATCCAATTGGTTTCTTAACCAAACGATGCCCTTACCTGCACGACGATCTAAATGCGCACGGGTTTCAATGCTTTGAATATAGCCGCCCGGCCAACAACGCATGCCATCCCAATCGGGCAAATATTCAGGGTTTTCTATCGGTAAATCTTCCAATCCTGCAATTGCGCGTGTATCTGAGGTTTTCATTTTCCATGCACGCGCCACAATACAGGTTTTTCCTTCAGCACACATTTCCGCTTCAATCAGCTCAATGGTTTTACCCGGTCGAATCATACGGGTGGTGATACTAAATTCACCAAAGGCAATTAAGCCAAAAATATCTAAACCGACCCGACCAATTCGCATATCATCACGCGGCATAAATTGCTCAAGTTCTGCACACAAAATACCCGTTGCAGGTGCCATGTGTTGTTCATGCGGATTCCACGCGCCTTGTGCATGAATGTTGCAACGATAGTGCGCAGTACAGCCACCATCGGCATGTTGTTCACGTTTGAGTAAAGTGTAATATGCTGACATTTTTTCTCTTTCCCTGATCTAACTTTTCTTGTGCGGATACTTTTACTACAAAGATTACTGACTAAATAATGTTATTTATCAACTATTTCTCTGCAAAAAAACCATAATAATTCATAAGTTGACAATATGTTTTACACTGACGAAAACCCACTTGAGTAAGCAATGCTGCCTGCGCATCTGCCATAATTAAATGAAAATCATCGGCCAGTCGTGCAAGCATTTTTTCCGCTTGAGTCGTAGTTAAACCACAATCCAAAGCCAAATTCTGCATCCAGCGCAGTTCTATATTTTCAGTCTGCTGCATCAGATCATAGCTTAATAAAATCGCTGTAGGTTTTAATGTTTGGTAAATATCTTGAAAAAATAATGTTTTTTCTGCGACTGGCACAAAATGCGCCACCAAAATCGCCAATGCCGCATCAAACTGCAAATTTTCAACCTGCGCTTGTTGGGCAAATTGGTGGGTATCTGCCTGTATAAAACGTACTCGCTCATGCCCTGCCACAGACTGAATGTTTTTTTCTGCCTGCTGTAACATGCTTAAAGATGGGTCGATGGCCGTAAATTGCCACTGTGGATGTTGCTGCAGTAAATACTGCAACTCATAGCCTGTGCCACACCCCACCACTAAAACTTGTGCTGTTTCGGGCAAATGACTACTTAAAATTGCATTGATGTGTTGATGTACCAATTCATATCCGGGAATGAGTTTCCGAATATGACTGTCATAGCCTGCAACCACAGTTGCACTGTGAAAATCTTTTGCCATATCACATGATTCTTCTTTAATTTACTGACATTAAATATCTGAGTCTTTTTCAAGATCTGCTTAAGCCACAGCCATTGCATCTACCGACAATTCCGAAACGGTTGGCTTGGCACGTTCAGGCACTAAGCCTAATTTTTGGAACAATTGTTTGTCTTTGCCTTCGCATGCGTTTGGTGTGGTCAAAAGCTTTTCACCTGAGAATAACGAGTTCGCACCTGCCATAAATGCCAACGCCTGATCTGAATCAGATAATGATTCACGCCCTGCAGATAAACGAATATAGCTGTTTGGCATGATAATACGTGCAACTGCAGTGGTACGAATCCACTCAATCACATCCAGTTTTTCTACTTCAGCCAATGGTGTACCTTCAATCGGAACTAACATATTGATCGGCACAGATTCAGGATGTAACGGTAAAGTCGCTAATTCATGTAATAAACCAATACGGTCTTGGGTGTCTTCACCTAAACCGACAATACCGCCACTACACACTTTCATACCTGTTTGACGCACAATATCCAAAGTATTTAAGCGGTCATCAAAGCTACGAGTACTAATGACATTCGGATAATATTCACGCGATGTGTCTAGGTTATGGTTGTAATAATCTAAGCCTGCATCTTTTAAGCGTTCTGCCTGCGATTGGTTTAACATCCCTAAAGTCATGCAAGTTTCTAAGCCCAGAGCTTTGACTTCACGCACCATTTCCAGAACATAGGGCATATCGCGTTCATGCGGATTACGCCAAGCAGCGCCCATACAAAAACGTGAAGAACCTGATGCTAAAGCTTCTTTGGCTTCCTGAATGACTTTATCCACTGCAATACGTTTTTCAGCTTCAAGCTGTGAATCATAATGCGCAGACTGCGAGCAATATTTACAGTCTTCAGGGCATTTGCCTGTTTTAATAGACAATAAGGTACTGACTTGTACGGTATTGGCAGCAAAATGTTGGCGATGCACACGCTGTGCTTCAAAGACTAAATCCAGAAAAGGCTGTTCATATAACTGCTGAATTTCTTCTCGAGTCCAATCATTGCGTACGGTCATTATTTTCATCCTTGATTATCACGCATCATGCTTAAACTTGTGCCATCTTTTATTAAGCCGAGCATGCGATATATTTTTAGTGTGATTATTCCTGTATAGAGTATCCCTTTATCTCTGCGTGAGAAATAAAGGGTGTGTGCTGACAAAATTAAAAGGTCGATCTTGCAGCAGTAAATAGCTGAAATAATGCCTTAAGCAATTTCCTTTAAATTTAATTCTTCACGCATAAATTCACGTAATTTAAATTTCTGTGCCTTGCCTGAAGCGGTCATTGGAAATTCACTAAAGAAGCGCACATAACGTGGGACTTTATTGTGTGAAATGTGTTCTGCACAGTATTGGCGAATTACCTCTTCGGTACATTCATGGTGTTCATGCAAAATAATACAGGCACATAGTTCTTCACCATAACGATGATCTGGCACGCCAATTACTTGCACATCGCAGACCGCATCGTGAGTATATAAGAAATCTTCAATTTCTTTCGGGAACAGGTTTTCACCGCCACGAATCACCACATCTTTAATGCGACCTTTGATTTTTACAAAGCCTTCATCATCCATTTCTGCAATGTCGCCTGTGTGCATCCAACGTGCAACATCAATGACTTCTTGGGTTTTGTCATGTTCATCCCAGTAACCCAGCATGACTGAATAACCACGCACACACAATTCTCCTAACTGTCCGCGCGGCACGACTTTGCCTTCTTCATCGACAATTTTTACTTCCAGATGTGGATGTACACGCCCCACCGTACTGACTCGACGTTCCACCGAATCTTCAGTCGAACTTTGTGCGCTCACAGGCGCTGTTTCGGTCATGCCATAACAAATGGTGATTTGCGCCATGTGCATACGGTCGATGACGCGTTGCATAATTTCTTGCGGACACGGACTGCCTGCCATGATGCCTGTACGCAAGCTAGATAAATCAAATTCATCAAACTGTTCATGCTCTAAAATGGCAATAAACATGGTCGGTACACCATAAGCGGCCGTGCATTTTTCTTGCTGAATGGCTTTTAAGGTATCGAGTGGATTAAACACTGCAGATGGATAGACCATGGTTGAGCCATGTGTGATACAGGCCAAATTCCCCATCACCATCCCAAAACAGTGGAATAACGGCACTGAAATACAGACACGATCTTGCGGACTTAAATGAATCGCCTCGCCTACAAAGTAACCATTATTTAAAATGTTATTGTGGGTCAGCATGGTACCTTTGGGGTTGCCCGTCGTGCCCGAGGTAAATTGAATATTGATGGTTTCATCAAATTGCAATTCACTGGCAATTTGATCCAGCTTTTTCAGCATGTGTGTGGTTGGACTTGGCAGCAAATCCTGAAAACGATGCATTCCTGTCTGGGCTTGATCATCAATTTTAATCACATGCTTTAAATGTGGTAAGCGCTTAGCATTGAGCACTTTGTTGTCTGCCTGACACAGCTCTGGAGCAATTTTGGTTAAAATTTCCTGATAATTGGTGCTTTTAAACTGCGATGCAATCACCAAACCCTTACAAGAAACTTTATTGAGCACAAATTCCAGTTCATTGCTTTTATAGGCAGGATTTAAATTCACCAGAATCACCCCTGCCTTAAAGGCTGCGAATTGAGTGATCGTCCATTCCACACAATTCGGAGACCAAATGGCAAGGCGGTCACCTTTTTTAAAACCGAGTTTTAACAAACTACAGGCAAAGGCATTGACCTGTTGCTGCAGTTGCTTATAGGTCAGACGCACATTTTGATGCACGCTTACCAAAGCATCCTGATCTGCATATTGCTGGCAAGCCTGATCAAACTTTTCACCAATGGTCATGCCTAACAAAGGCTGATTACTGGTGCCATAGGCATAACTTAACCGTACTTGTGTCATTGAATCGATCTCCTTGATTCTTTGTAATTCTGTTTTCCAACATGACTAATTGTTCTATGACGACGATTACTTTTTGCCTGTTTTGTGCGTTGTTTTTACTACCCTCCCTGCTGTTTTCGCACTGCATTTACACAAAAGTCGGCAATTTGTTTGACAAAGTAATCTTTATAATTTTGATCAAACATCACATTGCGAGACGGGTTTAAAGGTTCAATCACTACAAAGGTCATGGAGCCAACCACACCTAAAGCGGCAGTGTTCAAATCTTCAAAATCAAACTCACCATTGACTTTTCCTTCAGCCAAAATTTCCTTGATGCTCTGTTTGATCAGTTGTTTACTGCGAAAACGCTCATGTTCCATTTCTGGGTCTACAGGCTCGAACATTAACGAATACGCCAATTGAGGGCTGTTCATCGCACGCTTCACAAAAGTTGTAACAGATTTTTGCAATTTTTGTTTTGCACTTAAATCTGACTTCGCAATGTGGTCCAAAATTTCGACCTCACGACGAATCGCATCCGATAAAACTTCAATCAAAATCTGACTTTTATTTTCAAAGTAGCGATACACCAAACCTGTAGACACACCTGCGCGTTCTGCAATGGCTTGTATAGACGCTTCTTTAAAGCCCCCATGAGCAATAAGTTCACGAGCAGAATCTAAAATCGCGTTGCGATTTTGTTCCATACGTTCCTGCATCAATGATGATCTTTTATAACTCATATCTTATTCTCAACCAGATAAAATGAATTGTAAATCATTTTGTGAATTTTAGTTCACTTTTTTAAATTTTCGATGTATGTTAGAACCTAAGCACAACAACAATGCTTGTTTTAGGAACAACAAATATAACCTCAGGATGAATGAATACATGAATTTACAAAGCTTAGACTTCGGTTTGGATGAAACCTTAATCGCACTGCGTGATTCAATCGCTGCTTTTTGTAAAAAAGAAATTGCACCCATTGCACAACAGGTCGATCGTGATAACGAGTTCCCTGCCCAGCTTTGGAAAAAATTTGGTGATATGGGCTTACTTGGCTTAACCGTAAGTGAAGAATACGGTGGCACCAACTTAGGCTATTTGGCTCACATCATTGCCATGCAAGAAATTTCTCGTGCATCAGCATCCATTGGTTTGTCTTACGGTGCACATTCTAACCTATGTGTGAACCAAATTAAGCGAAATGGGACAGAAGAACAGAAGCAGCGCTATTTGCCAAAACTGGTTTCAGGCGATTATGTCGGCGCTTTGGCAATGTCTGAACCGAACGCAGGCTCAGACGTGGTCAGCATGAAACTGAAAGCAGAAGATAAAGGCGATCATTACTTGCTTAACGGCTCAAAAATGTGGATTACCAATGGTGGGGATGCCGATGTTTTGGTGGTGTATGCCAAAACTGATTTACAGGCGGGCGCCAAAGGCATGACTGCTTTCTTGATTGAGAAAACCATGCCAGGTTTTAGTCACGGCAGCCATTTAGACAAGCTGGGAATGCGTGGCTCGAATACCTATCCACTATTCTTTGACAATGTTGAAGTACCAAAAGAAAACGTCTTGGGCGGTGTGGGCAATGGTACAAAAGTGCTGATGAGTGGACTGGACTATGAACGTGCAGTTTTAAGTGCAGGGCCGCTGGGCATTATGGATGCCTGCATGGACACCGTGATTCCTTATATTCATGAGCGTAAACAGTTTGGTCAGGCATTGGGTGAATTCCAGCTCATGCAAGGCAAAATCGCCGATATGTATTCGACCTGGTTGGCATGTAAAGCACTGGTTTATGCCGTTGGTGCAGAATGTGACAAAGCTGAACACAGCCGCAGTTTACGTAAAGATGCAGCCAGTGCCATTTTATACGCTGCCGAAAAAGCCACATGGATGGCAGGTGAAACCATTCAAACCTTGGGCGGCAATGGCTATATCAATGAGTTTTCTGCAGGACGTTTATGGCGTGATGCCAAACTCTATGAAATTGGTGCGGGTACTTCAGAAATTCGCCGTATGTTGATTGGCCGTGAACTGTTTAACGAAACTGCCTAAAAATAAATCACAAGAATAGACAAGGATGTTGGCATGAATCAATTACAGAGCAAAATTAATATTCGCAGCGATGAGTTCAAAAACAACCAAGCTGCGATGCAAAGCCTAGTCGATGACCTCAGAGAAAAAGTCCAAAAAATTGCTTTGGGTGGTGGCGAAACGGCACGCCAAAAACATTTAGACCGTGGCAAATTGCTGCCGCGCGAACGGATTGACCACCTGATTGATCCGGGTACTGCATTTATTGAAATTGGTCAGTTGGCTGCGTATCAGGTCTATCAGGACGATGTACCTGCTGCGGGTGTCGTTGCAGGCGTCGGTCAAGTGAATGGCGTGACCTGCATGATCATTGCCAACGATGCCACCGTAAAAGGCGGAACTTACTATCCACTCACGGTGAAAAAGCATTTACGCGCACAGGAAATTGCCGAACAGAATCACCTGACCTGTATTTATCTGGTCGATTCAGGCGGTGCATATTTGCCACTACAAGATGAAGTCTTTCCAGACCGTGATCACTTCGGACGTATTTTCTATAATCAGGCCCGCATGTCGAGCATGGGCATTGCCCAAATTGCCGTTGTGATGGGAAGTTGTACCGCAGGCGGTGCGTATGTCCCTGCCATGTCAGATGAAACCATCATTGTGCGTAATCAGGGGACAATTTTCTTGGGCGGCCCACCGCTGGTTAAAGCCGCAACAGGTGAAGTGGTTAGCAGCGAAGACTTGGGTGGTGGCGATGTACACACTCGCCTTTCAGGTGTAGCCGATCATTTGGCAGAAAATGATGAACATGCCTTGGCAATTGCCCGCAACATCGTTGCCAATTTAAATAAAAAGCCAAACCCGCAGCCTGAGCATATAGAAGCACCATTATTCGATGCCTCTGAACTGTATGGCATTGTTCCGACTGACGCGCGTAAACCGTTTGATGTACGTGAAGTGATTGCCCGTATTGTCGATGGTTCACGTTTTGATGAATTTAAAGCGCGCTTTGGCACCACATTAATTACAGGTTTTGCCAAACTATATGGTATGCCTGTCGGGATTATTGCCAACAACGGTATTTTATTTTCCGAGTCGGCACAAAAAGGCGCACACTTTATTGAACTATGCACCCAACGCAACATTCCCCTGTTATTTATTCAAAATATCACAGGCTTCATGGTTGGACGCCAATATGAAAATGAAGGCATTGCCAAAAATGGTGCCAAACTGGTGATGGCGGTTGCCACAGCCAATGTGCCTAAACTGACTTTGGTGATTGGCGGTTCTTTTGGTGCAGGTAACTACGGGATGTGTGGTCGTGCTTATTCACCACGTTTTATGTGGACATGGCCAAACTCACGTATTTCAGTGATGGGTGGCGAACAAGCATCGAGCGTATTGTCTACCTTAAAGCGTGATCAGATTGAAGCCAAAGGCGGTAGTTGGTCTGCCGAAGAAGAAGACCAATTTAAACAGCCAATTCGTGATCAATACGAGCGTCAGGGTCATCCATATTATGCTTCTGCACGTTTATGGGATGACGGTGTGATTGATCCTGCTCAGTCGCGTGAAGTGTTGGCTTTAAGTTTGGCTGCTGCCCTAAATGCACCAATCCAACCGACCAAATTTGGCGTGTTCCGCATGTAAGAGGTGACAAAATGGATTATCAGTTTTTACAGCTCGAACAGAACAACCAAGTGGCTACGGTTTGGATTAATCGTGCGGAATTGCATAACGCTTTCAATACAGAGGTGATTGAAGAATTACACGCCTGCTTTCAGGCACTGAATAGCCGTGATGATATTCGAGTGGTGATTTTGGCAGGACGCGGCAAAAGCTTTTCTGCAGGTGCAGATTTGAACTGGATGAAACAGGCAGGTCAAGCTTCTACAGCAGAAAATCAAGCCGATGCCCTAAAACTGGCAAAAATGCTGCAAAGTTTAGCGACGTTAAAACAACCGACTATTGCCCGTGTGCATGGTATTGCCTTTGGTGGTGGTATGGGTTTGGCAGCTGCCTGTGATATTTGCGTTGCCAGCACCGATGCCAAGTTTGCGACCTCTGAAGTACGTTTAGGTTTAGCACCATCTACCATTAGCCCTTACGTCATTCGTGCGATTGGCGCACGTCAGGCATCACGTTACTTTTTAACGGCAGAGCGTATTTCTGCAGAACAGGCACAGCAAATTGGTTTAGCGCATGAAGTCACTTCAGCCGAAGACTTAGACAGCAAAATTGATGAAATTGTGCAAGCCTTATTGCTTGGTGGCCCAGAAGCGCAACATGCTTCTAAACAACTGATTCAGATGGTTAATCATCAAGTTTTGACCGAAGATTTACTCCAACAAACTGCACAGCATATTGCACATGTTCGCCAAGGAACTGAGGCGAAAAATGGCTTAAATGCTTTTTTAAATAAACAAAGCCCGGCTTGGATCAAGACCACGGCAGAATAAAAGAAGGATCGCACGATGTTTGAAAAGATTTTAATTGCCAACCGTGGTGAAATTGCCTGCCGTGTAATTCGTACCGCAAAAAAACTTGGGATTGCGACTGTCGCGGTGTATTCAGATGCCGATGCGCAATCACAACACGTTAAACTGGCAGACGAAGCCATTTATATTGGTGAATCGCCTGCGGCACAAAGTTATTTGCAAGTTGAACGTATTATTCAGGCAGCCAAAAGCACAGGTGCACAAGCCATTCACCCGGGTTATGGTTTCTTATCTGAAAATGACCAATTCGCACTTGCCTGTAAAGACAACAATATTGTTTTTATTGGCCCGCCAGTTGAAGCCATTTTGGCGATGGGTCTAAAAGCAACCTCTAAAGCCTTGATGGAAAAAGCAGGTGTGCCACTAACTCCGGGCTACCACGGCAGCAATCAAGATGCGGCATTTTTAAAGCAACAAGCCGACAGCATTGGTTATCCTGTGCTCATTAAAGCCAGTGCAGGCGGTGGCGGTAAAGGCATGCGTTTAGTAGAACGCAGTGAAGACTTTCTCAGCTCACTCGCTTCATGTAAAAGTGAAGCACGTTCTAGCTTTGGTAATGAAGATGTGCTGATTGAACGCTATGTGATTCAACCACGTCATATTGAAGTACAGGTTTTTGGCGATACTCACGGCAACTACGTGCATTTGTTTGAACGTGATTGCTCGGTACAACGTCGCCACCAAAAAGTGCTTGAAGAAGCACCTGCACCAAAAATGCCAGAAGATAAACTCGAAACTATGCGCCAAGCCGCAATTGATGCCGCACGTGCTGTAAATTACGTGGGCGCAGGTACGGTAGAGTTTATTGTCGAGCAAGACGGTACTGCTTATTTCATGGAAATGAATACCCGCTTGCAGGTCGAACACCCCGTCACAGAAATGATTACAGGGCAAGACTTGGTTGAGTGGCAATTGCGAGTTGCTTTTGGTGAGCCATTGCCAAAACAGCAACATGAATTGCAAATTCATGGTCATGCCCTTGAAGCGCGTGTGTATGCCGAAGAACCAGAAAAAGGCTTTATTCCTGCCATTGGTCAAATCAGCTATCTGCATTATCCAGAGCAAAATGATGCCGTACGTGTCGATAGCGGGATTGTCGAAGGTGATGAAATCAGCACCTACTACGACCCAATGATTGCCAAACTGATTGTTTGGGGTAAAAACCGTGAAGCAGCATTAACGCAAATGCACCATGCTTTAGGTCAGTTCCACGTCGATGGTTTAGGCAACAACATTGCATTCTTGGATCGTTTGGTGCTGTGTGATTCCTTTAAACATGCCAATTTGGATACAGGGCTTATTCAACGTGAGGAAGCATTTTTACTTAACGCAAAACCTGAAGTCGCTACAGAAACTGTCGTTGCAGCTGCGTTAATTGATGTACTTTCTCGTATTCAAAACAACAAAGCGGCAAACAACGCGGTTTGGCAAAAAGACCACTTCTGGCGCTTAAATCAGCAAAGCGCCCACACAGTGCAATTACAGTGCAATGACCAAACACTCAAAATCCAGTTAAAACCATGCACTTCTGGTTTTGAGGCTCACTACAATGGGCAAACGCTGAGCGTTCAAGGCGAGCTTTTGGATGCACATCGTCTACAGGTTTGTATCAATGGTCAGCAACAAAAAATAGCATTTAACCAACATGCGCAAGGCATCACCCTGTTCCAAAACGGTCAGCGTCATGTGTTTAGCTATGTACAAGCAAACTTTAACAGCGATGATCAACAAGACAATGCCAACAATCTGACTGCACCAATGCCGGGTGTAATCACCCAAGTTTTGGTGGCAGCCAATGCCCGTGTGAAAAAAGATGATGTACTGATGACACTGGAAGCCATGAAAATTGAATATTCAATTCGTGCGCCTTTCGATGGCATTGTGGCAAGTTCGTACTTCCAAGCGGGCGATCAGGTCAAAGCAGGCGATGAACTGGTTGAATTTGAAGCCTTGACGGAGGAAGTTGCATGACTGAATTTGTCAAAATTGTAGAGGTTGGCCCACGAGATGGTCTGCAAAATGAGAAAACGCCACTCACTTTGGCAGACCGTAAAAACCTGATTTTGGATTTAATGCAAACAGGTTTAAGCAGCATTGAGGTCGGTTCTTGCGTATCGGCCAAATGGGTACCGCAAATGGCAGACAGCGATGTGCTGTTTGCCAGCCTGCCACAAAACCCAAACATTCAATTCAGTTTACTGACCCCAAACTCAAAAGGTTTTGAGTCGGCTTTGGCGGTGGGTTGCAAAGAAGTTGCCGTGTTTACCGCCGCTTCTGAAAGCTTTACCCGAAAAAATATCAACTGTTCAATTGAAGAAAGTTTGGAAAAATTTAGCGATGTCATGCGTCAAGCCAAAGCGCACAACATTCGCGTGCGTGGTTATGTGTCTTGTATGGTGGACTGTCCTTATGAAGGCGCAATTGACCCGAAACAAGTCGCAAAAGTCACACAGCAATTATTGGACATGGGCTGCTATGAAGTGTCTTTGGGTGAAACCATTGGTACAGCAACCCCTGACCGTGTGCAAAAAGTCTGGGATGCATGTTTGGCAGAGGTCGATGCCAAAGTTTTAGCAGGTCATTTTCACAATACTTACGGCATGGCGATTGCCAATATTTATCAATCGCTCTTACAAGGCATTCGTGTATTTGATTCATCCATTGCTGGTTTGGGTGGCTGTCCGTATGCCAAAGGTGCATCGGGCAATGTGTCTACCGAAGACTTGTACTATTTACTGTCCAAGATGGGTTTTGAAACAGGTGTGCGGTTAGAACCGCTGATGACAGCTAGTCGTAACATCAGCAATGTCTTACAGCGCAATAATCCATCTCACTATGCCAATGCCTACTGGCAAAAGGTTTGTGCTTAAAACCCATTTCATCCTCAATAACTTTGGAACATAAGCGACAAGGATGACAACAACACAACATGGCAAGTGAATGCCGTGCAGAGAATAAATAGAGGTGACAAATGTCCAATAAAGTATATGACAGCGCACAAGCTGCATTAAATGGCGTGGTTCAAGATGGGCATACCTTGGCGGTGGGCGGTTTTGGTTTATGCGGTATTCCTGAAGCCTTGATTGCTGCGTTAAAAGATACAGGCGTCAAACAACTGACTTGTATTTCTAATAACGCTGGCGTCGATGGTTTTGGTTTAGGCTTATTGCTTGAAACCAAACAAATCAAAAAAATGATTTCATCTTATGTCGGCGAAAATAAAGAATTTGAACGCCAGTTTTTAAGCGGTGAATTGGAAGTTGAACTCACCCCGCAAGGCACACTGGCAGAAAAACTACGCGCAGGCGGTGCAGGTATTCCTGCATTTTTCACCCAAACAGGTGTAGGCACTGTCATTGCAGAAGGCAAAGAAGTCCGTGAATTTAACGGCAAAGATTATATTTTAGAAGAATCTTTGACTGCAGATGTCGCTTTGGTCAAAGCCTACAAAGCAGATAAAGCGGGTAATCTTATTTTCCGTAAAACAGCACAAAACTTTAATCCTGTTTGTGCTATGGCAGGCAAAATCACCATTGCCGAAGTTGAACAAATCGTTGAAATTGGCGATTTAGACCCCGACGAAAT
Source organism: Acinetobacter sp. YH12211 (assembly GCF_013418015.1). Classification (NCBI taxonomy): domain Bacteria; kingdom Pseudomonadati; phylum Pseudomonadota; class Gammaproteobacteria; order Moraxellales; family Moraxellaceae; genus Acinetobacter; species Acinetobacter sp. YH12211. Next base: position 66,277 of record NZ_VPCW01000002.1, on the reverse strand, counting down.
CCACTTAGCTGGTATTTATGTGAACCGCATTGTCCTCAATGCAAGCCCAGAAAAACGGATTGAACAAATGACTTTAAAGGCGGAGGCTTAAGACATGGCTTGGACGCGTAATCAAATGGCGCAGCGCGCTGCACAAGAATTAGAAGATGGTTTTTATGTCAATTTAGGCATTGGCTTACCCACACTGGTCGCCAATTATATTCCTGAACATATCAATGTCTGGTTACAGTCCGAAAATGGCTTGCTTGGCATTGGTGAGTTCCCAACTGCCGAAACTGTAGATGCCGACCTGATCAATGCAGGTAAACAAACTGTGACAGCGCGTAAAGGTGCGGCTTTTTTCTCTAGCGCAGATTCCTTTGCCATGATTCGTGGCGGGCATGTCAATATCGCTATTTTAGGGGCAATGGAAGTTTCTGAACAAGGCGATCTTGCCAACTGGATGATTCCCGGCAAGAAAGTTAAAGGTATGGGCGGTGCAATGGATTTGGTTGCAGGCGTACAAAAAGTTGTAGTGCTGATGGAACATTGTGCCAAAGATGGTACGCCTAAAATTGTATCGCAGTGCAGTTTGCCACTCACAGGTAAAGCGGTGGTGCATCGTATCATTACCGACTTAGGCGTGCTTGATATTACTCCACAAGGCGTAAAGTTGATTGAACTTGCACCCGATGTCAGTTTTGATGAAATTCAAAAAGTCACAGGTGTTGCCTTACAAAAAGTCGCAGCTTGATGAATTTATCTCGAGTGAATAACCCTCTCCTTTGCAAGTTTTGATGCACTGCTTTAAAACTTAATACAAGGGAGAGAGTTTATTTTGACTCCTATACTTTTCCACTCAACAAAACCAATAAATCACTGATTTATAAAACGATTCCACTAAACCAAAAATCATTTAAAAAATCACTTTCAATTTCGATATTTGCACAATACTTCGGGATTGATCCACAATAAAAAAGCCTTCACTTTGCAAAGTGAAGGCTTACAAGAAAATAGACCTATTTTAAGATCGAGGCGCCTTTTGCTCTACCACGCCAGCATCTTCCACACTACGCACCGTGCCTGTATCTACATTCAAGACTTCAAACTCAATACGGCGGTTTTTAAATTGACCTTCTGGCGTTGCATTTGCCGCAATCGGCTGCTCTGAACCAAAGCCAACTGCTTGCAACTGACCTGGGTTTACACCACGTGATACCAAATAATCCACCACAGCCTGCGCACGTTGTTGTGACAAGGTTTTATTGGCATTGGCATCACCCACGGCATCGGTATGCCCTTTGACCGTTAAATGAACTTGTGATGCACGCTGCATCAATACCGCAGCCTGATCTAAAATAGACTTATTGGCTTCTGGAATTTGTGTAGATGCAGAGTCAAAATTAATAATTTGCATGTTCAATGCAGTCGCAATATCCAAGGCTTGAATATTGTCAGGATTAATCGCAGCTAAAGCCTGTTCAGCATTGCTAATACTTGTAGTAACAGCATGATTGACATCTGTTTGCGCAGTTTCTACCGGTTGCTGAGTTACCACCGTCATGTTTTTAGCCAATGGACGGATTTGACTCGCCAAGCGCTCTGCATCAGCAGGATTAGCTGCCTGAATTGAAAGTTGATTACCTACCCAGTTTAAATTGACATTCGGTACACCCTTCAGCATTTTTAAAACACTTGGAATAACGTCTTGATCAATAAACTCTGAGTGATAATTTGCATAATTTTCCGCACCACAACCCGTTGGATGATTGAAAATTTGCTTAACCTCTTTTTGTAAAATTTCCATATAGCTTGGATTATTCAGCAAAATTTGACAGGTAATTAAATTGCCATCACTGCCCGTACTGACTTGTAACATTGCAGCCTGATTGGCAGCCACTTGTGTCTGCGTGGTTGCAGGGACTTGATCACGGTCACTACATGCACGGAATAAAAATGCCAATAAGCCAATTAAAATAATTAAAGCCAAAATTGGCAATAACCAAGAACGACGTTCTTCTACGGGTTCAGCCACAACCACTTCTGGCGCTTGGTGCACAGTCTGCCCTGCAGCATTATTTACACCTAAAGCGGCCAATAATGCTGTTGCCCATTGAGGTAAAGCTGCCTGAATTGAATCTAAATTGTTTTGCAATAAATGTTGAATCGCAACTGGGTCTGATGAGCCTGCCTGATTTTCAAGAAAGTTTAAGCTAGGTGCAATTGAACGATTCAGTGTATTTTCAATTTCGGCTTGTGGTGCTGTGCCACTCACCATATCCATAAACTGCTGTTTTAAAGACAAGTTTGAACCAAAGACATCGCCCACACGAGGGTTAAGCTGTCGATGCAAATTATCTATTAATTCAGGACGTGAATTTAAAATAGACAATAAAATGGGATAAAAGCTATTCAGTGCCTGATTTTTTTCAAGCAAATGCTGGGTTTCCCCTTCTAATACAATAGATGAGACACTTTGTTTGAGTAGGTCAATAAAATCTGTTTGCATATACAGCCCTCTTTTTTGTCTTTGTTTTCAAGTTGTTTTTTAGTGTATATGCTTAAAATTTAAACAAATGTAATAAATTGTGGTGTTTTGATTTTGTTATGAAATTTGCGTCAACGGAGTGTTGGCTTTCTATTTTTCAATCGCATAAAAAAGCCAGCCGAAGCTGACTTTTATCTAAACTTGAAAATAAAATATCAATCAGAGCAAATTAAGCTGTAAAAACGCGTAATGCCTTGCCTTTCACCACTTGGTTAATTAAAGGCGTATTTTTACCTTGTGACACAATTGTTTCTTTGTTCAGTGTCCATTCCACTTCAGGATCAACCAAGACCCAACCTGCTTCTTGTTCCCAACGACTTTGCATTTTTGCCACACGCGCAGGTGCAAGTGTCACTTTTTCTACCCATTCCAATGGACTGAACAGACCTTCCTGAATCAGTTGAATCCCAAATGGAATATAAGTATCAAATGCAGTAAAACCTGACAAAGTATCTGCAAATGGTGCCATTTTTGCAGAGCTATTTAACGGCTCATGATGAGTACAAATCGCATCAATCACACCATCTTTTACACCTTGACGCAGTAATGCTTTGTCTTGCTCTGAGCGCAGTGGCGGACGTACATGCGCTAACGAGTTAAAACCATCAATAATTTGATCGGTTAAATGCAGTTGATGCATCGCCACATCGCAAGTGACAGGTAAACCTTTGGCTTTAGCTTGTTGAATCAATTCAACTGATGCACCACAAGACAATAAGCCAAAATGCGCACGTACACCTGTGGCTTCAATCATCAGCAAATATTTGGCAATCGCTACGGTTTCTGCCAAAGTTGGAATCATAGGCAAGCCCTGACGCGATGCAATAAAACCTTCATGCACACAGCCATCTTTAGCAATTTGCGGTTCTTCGGCATAGAACACCACGGTCATGTCCAAACCTGCAGCATATTCCAGTGTGCGAATCACGACATCATCATCTTCAAAAGGTGCATTGGCATTGGACACTGCACTACAGCCGCCTTTTTTCAGTCCCGCCATATTGGCAGGCTGCTTGCCGTTTAAACCTTGAGTTTGTGCACCAATCACTTCTAAATAAATGCCACCATCCAACATGGCTTTTTCGACCAAACCATGAATGAGTGCACCGTTGTCTTGCACGATTGGTTTAGAATCGGGTGGCGTAAATAAGTGCAGAATTCCGTTTTCACGTGCGGCCTTGCCTTCAGATTTGAGCGTGCCATGTTGTTGCTGACCAGGTTCACGTAAACGTGCGCATAAATCGACCATAGTTGGCATGAGCCATTGACCTTGGGCATCTATGCTTTCGCTAATATCTGCACTTTCTGCAACCAACTTGCCATTTTCAAGATATACCGTTTGTACGCGGTCAATTTGCTGGATTGGGTCAAGCACACGTACATTTTCAATTTTTACAATCGCCATGACTTTTTCCTTATACCGCAATCGCGTCAATCAAACCTTGTTCTTGCAATTGACCTTGCATCGCCAAGGCCAATACCGCCATACGTACCGCAATACCGTTGGTTACTTGATTTAAAATCACCGATTGAGGCCCATCGGCAATGCTTGAATCAATTTCGACACCACGGTTCATTGGACCAGGATGCATCACAATACAGTTTGGTTTTGCAAGCGCCAAACGCTCTTTGTTTAAACCGTACATTTTGTAGAATTCGGCTTGTGAGGCAAGTGCTGGCGAATCAATACGTTCATTTTGAATACGCAGGGTGATAATCACGTCGCAATCTTTAATGCCTTCTTCCATTTTGTTAAATAAACGCACGCCTGCGCCATATTCATCAAAACCGTAGGGCAACAAGGTGTTCGGTGCAATCACGCGAATGTCTTTACAGCCCAGTGTTTGCAAGGCAGCCACATCGGAACGCGCCACGCGTGAATGTTTGATATCACCAATAATCGCAACACTTAATTCTTCATAAGGTCGTTGGGTTTCACGGCGAATGGTCAGCATATCCAACATCGCTTGCGTTGGATGTGCATGACGGCCATCACCCGCATTAATAATGGCAACCTTTGGGCAAACCGTTTTAGCAATAAAATGTGCTGCACCTGAAGATGAATGACGCACCACAAAAATGTCAGCAGCCATCGCCTCTAAGTTCCACAAAGTGTCACGCAAAGTTTCACCTTTAGAGGTACTTGAACGGGCAATATCAATATTGAGTACATTGGCAGAAAGACGCTTGGCTGCGGCTTCAAATGTGGTGCGGGTACGAGTAGAGTTTTCGAAGAACAAATTCATCACCGTGCGCCCTTCGAGCAAATTATTGGTGATCAGTTGGTTTTGTTCATTGAAAAAGGACTGTGCTGTGTCCAGAATTTGGGTGAGGGTTTCTTTGGAAAGACCTTCGATGGTTAAAAAGTGTTTTAAATGCCCATCTTTATTCAATTGAATCTGGCTCGGAGTATGCAATGCCGCCAAATGCATGAGAGATTCCTTATACGTTAAGTTAACGCATTATACAGAAATTGATTTGGCAAAGCAGTGCCCGTTGGCGTGATTTCAACAAAAGAAATAGATGATTTTAAAAATTAAGTCAGTGCAATACATCTAGACTTTCAATGAAAAAACTCGCTTGCTAAAACTCAGCACTCTCTTTGCACTTCAAATTTCAGATCTTTTTGGAAGCAAATCGAGTGCTCGACGCCAAATGCCTTCTAGCGTAATGCACCAATATAATGGTGTGCGACCTGTGCCTGATAAATTTCTTCTTCTGTTGGTTCGTGCGTCTCTTCTAAACTGTCTGTTAGCTCCTCATTATCTTCTTTTTTATCTATGCTCAGATCATTTTGAATATCATTGCCAAGATCATACTGCGGTGCCAATTTCACTAATATTGCTTCCAAACGGGATATATGATGATGCAGTTCGGCGTCTTGTGTCGCCAAAGCTAACTGCACCACATAACGTGCATAATCGGTATTTTCCACTAAATACATCACATCTATTACACGTCCACTCACACGTCTTAAACGGGTATAAATTAAAGTCGCAACCGAAAAAAGTTCACTTTGACCAAGCGCATGCAATGTACTCATCTGAATATAACCCCTTAAATTTTTTTGCTTTTAAAATGCTTTTTTCATTTGCATGATGTTTAGTATGCAACTCACATTTACGCACGCAAATACGATGTGTATTTGCAGCTTGAACTCATGCCACCAAGTATTAGCAAGATGCGTACCAATCATGTGAATATTCAGATATCTAAAAACCAATAAAAAGCGTTAAGCATAAAATGTGATGAACTTAACTCAGATCTAATGTGTAAATTTTCGCTATATCAATGATGACTGCAGAATTTAACCAAGATGCTTATTCAACACTGTTTAAAATTCTGCTGAATTCAGGCTAAATCACTAAGTTTTACCACACAAAATACGTTAAAATAGCCGATTGCTGAATTGCTTTTGGAAATTTTCATGAATTCGAAACCCCGTCTTTCTACATATTGGGTCACCTGTGCAGATGGACTTGAAACCTTATTGCAAGAAGAAATGCAAGGTTTAGGTATTCAAAATATCGAACGTTTACCGGGTCGTTTAATTTTCAAAGGCACACTCGAAAATGCCTATCGTGTCTGCATGTGGTCACGTTTAGCCTCACGTGTCCTTACACCAATTCACACACACGAAATTGAATTTAGTCACGACGCGCGCGATGTAGCCGAAGAGCTTTATGAAGGTGCGCTGAGCTTTGACTGGTCACTGATTTTTGCACCACAAAGTACTTTTGCAGTGCGTTTGCATATAGAGCGTGACATTAAAGTGAACAGCCAATTTGCGACCTTGCGCGTTAAAGATGGTGTGGTCGATTCATTTATGGATGCAGTGGGCAAACGTCCAAGCATTGACATCAAACAGCCTGAAATTACCTTATACGTGTTGGCAGGTAAAAAAGAACATACATACTGCCTAGATTTATCTGGCGATTCACTGCATAAACGCGGCTATCGTCGTTTTATGACCGATGCCCCAATTAAAGAAAACCTTGCCGCAGCGATTCTGCAAAAAGGTCAATTACAACAAATTCAACCCGACATTATTTTAGACCCAATGTGTGGTTCGGGTACGTTTATTATTGAAGCATTGATGATGCTGACTGACCGTGCACCGGGTTTGGTACGTCGTTTCGGTTTTAACGGTTGGCAAGGTCACGACCATGAATTATGGATGAGCATTAAAGCAGAAGCGGCTGAACGCCATCAAACTGCATTACAACAACCATTGCCAAAATTTTATGCTTTCGATGCCGACTGGGAAGCAGTCAAAGCCACCAAGCAAAATATTATTGCAGCAGGTTTTGAAAGTCTGCTCGATCAGATTCAAATTGAAGAACGTACTTTGGCTGACTGGCCCGACTTTCAAGCCGAAGGTAAAAAGGCCTTTATTGTAACCAACCCACCTTATGGTGAGCGTTTGGGCGATAAAGCCTCGAACCGTGCCTTATATTTGGGTCTGTCTGCCCTCTTGCAAAAGCATTTCCCAAATCAAAAAGCAGCCGTCATTGCAGCCCAAGTTGAACAAGCCGATGTGTTGGCTTTCAATGACCCGCAAATTTTACGTTTGATGAACGGTAAACTGCCAATTTATGTCCGTTTTGGTACGATCAAACCTGCAACATTCGCACGCCCATTCTTAGCAGATTGGCAACCGCAACAGTTTGAACCCATTGAAGGCGCAGAAGATTTCACCAACCGTTTGCAAAAAAACATGCAGAGCCTGAAAAAATGGGCGGTGAAAGAAAATGTGCATTGCCTGCGTTTATACGATGCAGACTTACCTGACTTTAATGTCGCAGTCGATTTATACGGCGACCGTTTGCACGTGCAGGAATATGCGCCGCCGAAAAAAATTGATCCTGAAAAAGCCAAAAAGCGTTTTAACCTTGCCTTACAAGCCATTCGCGCTGTCACAGGTTTAGGGCGCGATGCGGTATTTATTAAAACCCGTGCCCGTCAGGAAGGTAAAAACCAGTACACCAAACAAAGTACCGCCTCGAAGCGTTTTATTGTGCAAGAAGGTCAGGCTAAAATTTTGGTTAACCTCACCGACTACCTAGATACAGGCTTGTTCCTTGACCATCGTCAAATGCGTTTACGTATTGCCAAAGAAGCACGTGGCAAGCACTTCCTGAATTTATACAGTTATACCTCAACTGCAAGTTTACATGCCGCGCTTGGCGGTGCAGCAAGTACCACCAGCGTCGATTTATCCAATACTTATTTGAATTGGTCTAAAGAAAACTTTGTATTGAATGGTTTAACGGTAGACCATGCCGATGAACAACATCAATTCTTTGCCAGTGATTGTTTTGAATGGCTCAAAGAAGGTCATGAACAATATGATCTGATCTTTATTGACCCACCAACTTTCTCAAACTCTAAAAAGTTCTACGGAACATTTGACGTACAACGCGACCACGTTTCTTTAATTAAGCGTGCCATGAACCGCTTAACCACAGGCGGAACGCTGTACTTCTCCAACAACTACCGTGGTTTTGAAATGGATGAAGAAATTGAAGCCATGTTTGATGTGCAGGAAATTAGCCATGAAACCATTGGGCAAGATTTCAAACGCAACACCAAAATCCACCGTGCTTGGAAAATTCAGCACCCGCCTGTTTAAATAAACGATATGGCAATACAACAAAGCCTGTTCATTTGAACAGGCTTTGTTTTATCGTAGATCAGTATCTAGATTATTGACCAGTTAAAAACTTCTTTTCACCATATTGATAATGCATCGACAGTTTAAATTCATCACCATCACGTTGAATTTGCTGATTGCTTTGCATCGCACTGAGTATCTGTTCCAACTCTTGATCAGACATGCTTTTACCTGCAGCATTCATATAATTATTCATAATGGTTTTGACCACTTGCTTGTTAAAACTCACATCGGTTTGCATTTCCAATAAACTTGGGAACATTTTCGCTAAGCCTTCTACAGTGGTTTGATGCCCTGGCATCACTTTACCAACCAAATCTGCCCGAATACTGCCTGTGCCTAATTTCAACTGATTCTTCTTGGATTCGAACTGAAAGCCCTCATTAATCACAGCCAACAAGGCTTGTTGAACTTCTTTCTCAAAGTTTTCCGCTTCTAGGCATGAGTTGTTTTGTTTTTGCACAATATCAAGAAACGTCTGCATTTTACTGCGCTGCAAGTTTTTAACATCCCAATTCACTTGCAGGTCTTGCATGGCAGGCACATTATTTAAACCTAACTCGGCAATTTTAAATTTCGATTGAATATCTACCGTGCGCTCATGCAGTTGAGTATCCATACGCCAACTGAAGTCTTTCATTTTGCCTGAACCCACTGCTTTTGGGTCTTGACGCTGCATTTCTGCAATACTGAATTGGAAATAGCCCGGCTCTAAAGACTGCACATTCAAAGCCTGATTGGTTTTAAACTGCATGCCTTTTACTTGAAGATGTCCAAATTGATCCAGCACCGTCAATTGAGGCACATCAAAACTCATATTTACAATTTTCTGCTGCCCCTGACTTTGTTTCGCCTGAAACTCAATCTGCATAGGAGAAAATTTAGCTTCAAGTCCTGCTTCTTTTTTCTCTATAGCAGGTATGCTCAATTTCGTGGTCGATACACCCAACCAATTCACTTGCGTTGTCACATTTAGAGGCTGCTGAAAGAACTCGGAAAATTGTCCCTGCCCTTGTTCCAGATTCATTTTAGAATCAATTTGGTAACCTTTCCATGTCCGCTGAATTTGATCTTGTCCGTGAAACACCAGTTTTTCTTTAGCATTACATGGGTCTGCAATAATGGTCATTTTCCATTTGGCAGTACCTGTTAGAGTCCCCATGTCGTAGTCCGTATATTGGACGCTCACATTGGGTACAGGATTTAAATTTTGTTGATAATGCTCACGCAGGCTCTTATCTGCATATAAATTTCCTGCAGTGACAGCTCCTGCCAACACTGCAACCCCCATTCCACCCCATACTATTTTTGACATAGATTCTGCTCAGAATTTATCTATTCTTATTGAACAATAAATTATAATTAATCTTCTTTAAAAAAGATAATTGTTTTGCAAATAAATCACTTAAATATAATATTCATCACAAAATATTAAAAATAGCTGTCATTTTTCACCAAAAATTTTACTTATGTGACCTAAATTGTCAGTCATAAAAAACCCAGCCGAAGCTGGGTTTCTTAAAAGTTGCTTACACATAGCCAATTAGCTGAGTTTCATTTTTTCAAACAGCAAATGACCATTTTCAGCTTTAATTAAAATCGTATCACCTGCAACAAAGTCACCTGCGAGGATTTTTTGCGCCAATGTGTTTTCCACTTGTTGCTGAATTGCACGTTTCAATGGACGCGCACCGTAGACTGGGTCAAAACCTGCTTCAATCAATTGATCAAATGCAGTATCGTCTATCGACAAGCTCAAGTCGCGTTCGCTTAAACGCGCACGTAAACGATCCAATTGAATATCGGCAATGCCACGAATTTGTGCTTTTTCCAGTGAATGGAACACCACCAACTCATCAATACGGTTAATAAACTCAGGGCGGAAATGTTGTGAAACTGCGGCCATGACCACGGTACGCACTTCTTCACGTGTTGGATTGTCACCCAATTCACGTACTTCGTGTGAACCCAAGTTAGAAGTCATCACAATTACAGTGTTCTTAAAGTCCACCACGCGACCTTGCGAGTCGGTTAGGCGTCCGTCATCCAACACCTGCAACAAGATGTTAAATACGTCTGGATGGGCTTTTTCCACCTCATCAAACAGCACCACACTGTACGGTTTACGACGTACTGCTTCGGTTAATACACCACCTTCTTCATAACCGACATAGCCTGGAGGCGCACCGACCAAACGGCTGACCGAGTGTTTTTCCATAAATTCAGACATATCAATCCGAATCATGGCGTCATCGCTGTCAAACAAGAAGTTCGCTAACGCTTTGGTCAATTCTGTTTTACCTACCCCTGTTGGGCCAAGGAACAGGAACGAACCACTTGGACGGTTAGGATCAGACAAACCTGCGCGTGAACGACGTACCGCATTCGACACCGCCACCACAGCTTCATCTTGCCCCACCACACGGTTATGCAAGAAATCTTCCATGTGTAGCAATTTTTCACGTTCACCCTGCAGCATTTTCGATACAGGAATGCCCGTTGCAGCACTCACGACTTCAGCAATTTCATTGTCCGTAACTTTGTTACGCAATAATTTTGGTTCTTCTTTCTCTTCAACCAACTCATCTTGTGCCAGTTGTTTTTCCAACTCAGGAATCACACCGTATTGTAAACGTGACATTTCCGCCAAGTCATTTTCACGCTGCGCTTTTTGCAATGCCATACGTGCCTGATCAAGCTGAGTCTGAATTTGCTTAGTGCCTTCAACCAAGGTTTTTTCCGCTTTCCAAACTTCTTCCAAATCATTGTATTCATTTTGAACTTCAATAATTTGTTTTTCCAGATGTGCAACTTCAGCACGGCTGCCTGCATCTTCATCTTTCTTCACGGCTTCAAGTTGCAGTTTTAATTGAATTAAACGGCGCTCTAATTTATCTAAGGCTTCAGGCTTAGAATCTAGCTCCATTTTAATCCGTGACGCTGCCTCATCCACCAAATCAATTGCCTTGTCGGGAAGTTGACGGTCAGTGATATAACGGTGCGACATTTTAGCGGCGGCAATAATCGCCGAATCTAAAATTTTAACCCCGTGGTGCACTTCGTAGCGTTCTTTCAGACCTCGTAAAATTGCAATGGTGTCTTCTACACTTGGCTCATCGACCAATACTTTTTGGAAACGACGCTCTAAAGCCGCATCTTTTTCAATATATTGACGATACTCATCTAAAGTAGTGGCACCGACGCAGCGCAATTCGCCACGCGCCAATGCAGGTTTCAACATATTGCCTGCATCCATGGCACCATCGCCTTTACCTGCACCCACAAGTGTGTGTAATTCATCAATAAATAAGATGACTTCACCTTCTTGTTTCGCCAAGTCTTTTAAGACCGCTTTTAGGCGTTCTTCAAACTCACCGCGATATTTCGCACCTGCCAACAATGAGCCCAAATCTAAAGATAAAACACGTTTACCTTTTAAACTTTCAGGCACTTCACCATTCACAATACGCTGCGCCAAACCTTCAACAATCGCAGTTTTACCCACACCAGGTTCACCAATGAGTACTGGGTTGTTTTTGGTACGGCGTGACAACACCTGAACGGTACGGCGAATTTCATCATCACGACCAATTACAGGGTCTAGCTTGCCCGCCAACGCACGTTCGGTTAAATCGATGGTATATTTATTGAGTGAGTCACGTTGATCTTCGTGATTATTGCTCATGACTTTTTCATCCCCTCTAATTTTGTCAATCACGCTACGCAAACTATCTGAGGTCACGCCTACACTGTTCAGTAGTGTTTTGGTCGCGCCCACTTCGGTCAAACCCAGCATCAACCAATCGGTTGACAAGAACTCATCACCTGCTTTTTGGGCAAAACTGTCAGCCAAATTCAAGGCTTTAACCGCATCTGGACTTAAGTTGATATCGCCTGTTGGATTGGCCAAAGTCGGTGCATCGGCAATCGCTTGCTGTAATTTGCTTTGCAAATCACGTAGGTTGACGCCTGCTTGTTGTAATAAACTGACATTGGAGGCTTCTTCGAGCAAAGTCGCCAATAAGTGAATGCCTTCAATGGCAGTATGATCTTTCCCTATCGCAAGAGATTGGGCATCGGATAAAGCTTGCTGTAGTCGGTTGGTAAACTTTTCAAAACGCATTCTTGTTATTCCTCACAACAAATTGTGTACTTGATGGATATATGGGAACGCAGGCGTAAATTTCAATTAAATTTTTTATATATTTTTCAAAATCTTAATTAAAATTAACAGATAGATTTCAGTAATAATATTGGACTGATTAAAGTAAATTTCAAGTTTAGTCTGGTAATTTTTTATTTTAGTTGAGTCATTGACATACACTTGCATATCAATCAATTAAAGGCTTTTGATTGTTATTTATGCCATTTGAAATATTTAGTTACAATGATTGGCAAAATATACCAACCATTGTATGACCTATCAGTCAAAGCTTAATCTTGTTCAATAATTTCAAAATCATGGCTAATTTCGACGCCACCATCAGATAGCATTTTACTGGCAGAACAGTACTTTTCTGCTGAAAGTTCAACCGCCTTCGCAACCTGCTTTTCCTTGACAGCCTTGCCTTTGACCACAAAATGCAAATGAATTTTGGTGAACACGGCAGGGATGCTATCGGCACGTTCTGCTTTTAACTGACATTCAACATGCGTCACTTCTTGGCGTGATTTCTTTAAAATAGTCACAATATCGAATGAAGCACAACCACCAAGTCCCATTAAGATTAACTCCATAGGACGTGGACCACGGTTTTCACCGCCATATTCTGCAGATCCATCCATCACCACAGAATGACCACTTTCCGATTTGGCTTCAAAAGCAACGTTCTCTAACCACTGAACACTTGTTTGCATTGCAACTACCTAAAAAAAACTATAAATTGACACGGGTATTTGTACACTAACATAACTTGAGTTGATAAGGAATTTCATCTCTACTGTGTGACAAGTTCAGACTAGGTCTTGTGCGATCTATTATTTATCCATTTTCGGAACCGTTAGCATGACTTCAAACTTTTCACAGCTGAGCACTGATGCATTGTCCCCTGGACAACTGCCTGACTCAGTCAAAGCATTATTAAAACGTGCATACATCAACCGTTATCCAAAACGGACAACTATTGTTGATGCGGGGACTGAATCTAAATCGTTATATTTGATTTTAAAAGGTTCAGTATCAATTATTCTTCGCGAAGATGATGATCGCGAAATTGTTGTGGCATATTTGAATCCAGGCGACTTTTTTGGGGAAATGGGTCTGTTTGAATCGAATCCACAACGTACTGCAGAAGTTCGTACTCGTGATGTCTGTGAAATTGCAGAAATTACTTATGAAAACTTCCACGAACTCAGCAAACAATATCCTGACTTAAGCTATGCCGTTTTTGCACAGCTGGTACGTCGTTTAAAAAATACTACACGTAAGGTAACTGACCTTGCCTTTATAGATGTGTCTGGTCGTATTGCACGTTGCTTGATTGATCTTTCTGCGCAACCAGAAGCCATGATTTTGCCAAACGGTCGTCAAATTCGTATTACACGCCAAGAAATTGGTCGTATTGTCGGCTGTTCACGTGAAATGGTCGGGCGTGTTCTAAAAACACTTGAAGAACAAGGCATGATTGAAACTGATGGTAAAGCCATTCTGATTTTTGATGCTTCTTTGGAGCAAAATGAAGCCACTGATGGCGACTTTGATGACGAATAAGCCATCCACATGCTAAGCAAAAAGCAAATCTTCGGATTTGCTTTTTTATTGCCTGTATATAACTTATAGCCATTTTCAACTATAAAAATATAATTCTTACGACCATTACAAAGCATCAGCAATTTTAACTGCCACAAGCGGCTCAAAATGGTTTAGCCTCTTAGGACATGACTTCATAAAGACAATGTTAAGCGAGATGCTAAGATGCAATTTAGACCTTTGGCAAAAACAGGCATTCTAGTTCCAGAAATCTGTTTAGGCACCATGACATTTGGTGAACAAAATACCCAGCAAGAAGCCTTTCAACAACTCGATTATGCACTAGAACGAGGCTTATATTTTTGGGATACCGCAGAGATGTACCCTGTTCCACCTAAAGTAGAAACCCAAGGGGCAACTGAAACCATGATTGGTCACTGGCTGCACCAACGTGGCGGACGTGACAAAATATTTCTCGCCTCTAAAATTGCAGGACCATCACAAGGTGGTAGCCATATACGAGATGGCAAAACCCGCTTTAATGCGCAGGATATTCATTCTGCGCTAGATGGTAATTTAAAACGTCTGCAAACCGACTATATCGACTTATACCAACTGCACTGGCCGCAGCGTCCAACCAACTTTTTTGGCAAACTCGGTTATGGCAACCAAGAAGCACAAAATACGCAAGAAATAACCGATCTTGCTGAAACCTTAACCGCATTGCAACAAGAAATTCAAAAAGGACGGATTCGCTATATTGGGCTGTCGAATGAAACCCCGTGGGGCACCATGAAGTTTTTACACTTGGCAGAACAGTTAGGATTAAGCAAATTTGTTAGCGTACAAAATCCGTATAACCTGCTGAATCGTACTTATGAAATTGGTATGTCTGAAATTGCCCATTATGAAGGTGTTGGACTACTCGCCTACTCACCTTTGGCTTTTGGTTATTTAACTGGTAAATTCCGTCATGGCGCACGCCCTGCCAATGCACGTGTCACGCTATATTCACGTTTTAGCCGTTACAGTAATCCACAAAGCGAATGGGCAACCGAGCAATACGCCCAACTTGCAGAACAACACGGCTTGAGTTTGACGCAACTGGCGCTGGCATTTATCAAGCAGCAATTTTTTGTGACAAGTACCATTATTGGCGCGACGAATATGGCGCAACTCAAAGAAAATATTGATGCCTTTGACATCACCTTATCAGATGAAATTTTACAAGGCATTGAAGCCATTCATCGTCAACAACCCAATCCAGCGCCCTAATTTTATTTTAAGCACTGCTTTAAAATGAAATTAAAAATATGAACTCAGCAATAACTCATCATTTTTATGCTGTTTAAAGTCAAAAAGTCTTCAAAAAAAAGATGCGCATAAAACCATGCGCATCTTTTTTGTGTTTTATCTTAACCAGTTGAACTGGCTGAGGTCATCTTAACGACGACTTTGGTTATATAGCGCTTGTGCTGCTGGCAAGTTTTTACGCATTGCTTCAATACGCTGACTGTTCGATGGGTGAGTCGATAAGAAGGACGCACCGCCGCCACCTTCAAGCTTGTTCATTTTTTCCCAAAGGGTAATTGCAGCTTGTGGGTTATAACCTGCACGCGCCATCAGCATTAAACCACCCTGATCGGCACGACTTTCCAAATTACGTGAATATGGCAAGCCAATCCCAATTTGGGTACCCAATTGCGCTGCTGCTGCACCCAATTGACCAACGTTATTGCCTGCCGCACTTAAACCTACGTTCAAGGCAATATTGGTTAAAGCCTGTGCACCAATTTTACTTTTCGCGTGTTCTTCTAAAGCATGCACCATTTCATGCCCCATAATTGCGGCAATTTCAGCATCAGTTAAATTCAGTTTATTCACAATACCAGTGTAGAACACCACTTTACCACCAGGTGCGACAAAAGCATTGACTTGATCAGACTTAAGTACCGCCAATTGCCACTGGAAAGGCTGACCTGTTTGGTTCATTTGATTGGCATGTGGAATCAAACGCTGAAACACAGTATTGATACGTTTATACGTGGTGGAGCTTGTGTCTAACTGATTTTTATTGCGTGCGTCTTGCACCATTTCATTATAGCTTTTGGTAGCAGTTGCATTTAAGGTCGCAGTATCTGCACCCGCCATGTCTGCAACAGTCGTACACCCTGAAACTGTGATTGCGCCTGCGGCACATAAACTTAACATCAGTTTTTTGTTCATTATAATAATCTCCGCCTTGCGAGCTATCTTCATACCAATCAATTATATGAAATCAATTCAAGGCTTTAAATCTATAATCACTTCATAAACATATCATTTATGTAAACAACGCCTAAGCTGTGTACAGATTGTATGTCTGAGCGATCAATCACTACCCTAGTAAAGAAATTGATAACACAACCAAAATACTAAACAGAAAACATTTAAACCCAAGTAAATTTTAGACACTACTTCTACTTTTTCTTCCATTTCTGGATTTTTGCGTTTGTAGAGTAGGTAAGCATTTTGAATCAGAATCAGTGGCACCAAAATACAGGCAAAAATAACGCTTAAACCAATAAATGCCTGATACATAATATTCGGATCATGCTTTTGCGATAAAATCAGCATCATGGCAATGGTCGGTGCGCCGCCCATCGCAAACAATAAAGAATAAAAAATCGTACTGGTAATATTTTTATGCATCCTGCATAACCTTAATTAAATTTAATTTTCTAAAGCCATTGTAACAAGCCACCCTGCTCTGCACAGCGCCAGTCATCTGCAACTTTAGTCTTGAAAAAACAACTCACTCAGCATCATCTATAATGTTTCCAAAAATGAGTCGCTATTGAAACTGAAACAACAGCAATAAAAAGCCCCATCATTTAGACAGGGCTGAATACATCATCAGAGCTTAAATGCTATGCTAAAGCACAACGACTTAAGCATCAAATGGATGACGTAATACGATAGTTTCTGCGCGGTCTGGACCTGTAGAAATAATATCGATTGGACATTCAATTAACTGCTCAAGACGTTTGATGTAGTTCACTGCATTTTCAGGCAATTGTTCTACACTGGTCGCGCCCACAGTTGATTCAGACCAACCTGGCATTGTTTCATAAATTGGCTTTAAGTTTTCGTATGCAAGCGCATCAGAAGAACCTACACAACCTGAATCGGTATTTTCATAACCTACGCAGATTTTGATTTCTTCTAAACCGTCCAATACGTCTAACTTGGTCAAGCAGATACCAGACAGTGAGTTTACATCGACTGAACGACGTAAAATTTCGGCATCAAACCAACCACAACGACGTTGACGACCTGTAGAAGCACCGAACTCGTGACCCACAGTACCTAAGTGTTTACCAATCGCATCACCTACGTCATTTGCTGCGTCATACACCAACTCAGTTGGGAATGGGCCTGCACCTACACGTGTGGTATAAGCTTTGGTAATCCCTAAAACGTAGTCTAAATGTAATGGACCTAAGCCTGAACCAGAGCTTACACCGCCCGCAGTTGTATTCGATGAAGTCACATACGGATAAGTACCGTGGTCAACATCAAGTAATGAACCTTGCGCACCTTCAAACATAATGTTGTCACCGTTTTTACGGTAATTATGAATTTCAGTCGTTACATCAACCACTAATGGTGCAATCACTTCACGCCATTGGTCACATAGCGCTAAAACTTCATCTAACTGAACTGCTTCAACACCGTAGTATTGTGTCAATTGGAAGTTGTGATAGTCCAATAATTCAGTCAATTGAGCGCGTAGTGCTTCACCGCCACGAACCAAGTCAGCAACACGAATCGCACGACGTGCAACCTTGTCTTCATAAGCTGGGCCAATACCACGACCTGTTGTACCAATTTTGGCATTACCACGTTTTTTCTCACGTGCTTGGTCAAGTGCAATGTGGTTCGGCAAAATAAGCGGACAGTTTGGTGAAATACGTAAACGCTCTTTCACTGGCACGCCTTCTTGTTCCAAAATACCCATTTCTTTAATGAGTGCTTCAGGAGAAAGTACTACACCATTACCAATTAAGCACAGTACGTTTTCACGTAAAATACCTGATGGAATGAGGTGTAATACAGTTTTCTTACCACCAACCACGAGAGTATGGCCTGCGTTGTGTCCGCCTTGATAACGAACGACTGCCGCCGCCTGATCTGTGAGCAGGTCGACGATCTTACCTTTACCTTCGTCGCCCCATTGGGTACCAAGTACCACAACATTCTTGCCCATAATAGCCTCATTACATCATGCTGTTAAAATTGAAAACCAAGACCTGTAACATGAAACATGCCTTGGCGATTAAATTTTTTCGACTGTCCACTCACCATTTGCAAGAACCAATTGGTGCGTTGCGTATGGAACCGAGTTTAAATCATCATTACCCAACAATTGAATTACACTAAAGCCTTGCGCACGTGTGTTTTGAATAGCAGCAATTAAATCAGGTTGTGAGCCTTTAGGCGCAACAACAACAGACGATGATTCAAAACGACCTGCACTTAATACAAACAAGTCACAAGAGAAACCTGTTGCAGGGCGCGCACGTCCGAAATGCTGACCAATGCCATCATAACGACCGCCTTGTGCCAATGGTGCAGCACGATTTGGCGCATACACTGCATACATTAAACCTGTGTGATAGTGATAAGAACGCAGCTCAACCACATCAATACCAATATGCAAGTTTGGCCAACGTGCCTGAATTTCAGCTTGTGTTGCTTTCACGGCTTCAAACGCTTGCTTAAATTCGGTATTTTCCAACACATCAGCACTTAAATGAGCCTGCAAAGCAGTTAAATCACTGGCATAGCGACCTAAAGCATAAAAATCTGAACCGAAATTTAAATCTTGGGTAAATTCTGCCAATTCAGGCAATGCTTTACGCTGATATAAATCTGACAATTGACGTTCAGTGGCTTTGCTTAATTCTGCTTGTTTAACCAAGCTACGGAACAAGCCGACATGACCCAAGTCTAAATGCACACCTTCTGCCAAACCTGCTTCTTTTAGCAAGCTGAGCATCAGATCAACCATTTCTACATCGGCATCAATGCTGTCTGAACCAAATAACTCTGCACCCAATTGCAATGGTGCACGTGTGGTATTAAAACCTTGTGGTTTGGTATGTAAAACCGTACCTGCATAGCAGTAACGTGCAATGCCATCTACAGGATGTACATGCGCATCAATACGCGCCACTTGTGGTGTCATATCGGCACGAACACCCAGCAAACGACCTGAAAGTTGGTCGATCACTTTAAATGTGGCAAGGTCTAAATCTTGATTCGATTCTGAAAGAGAAGATAGAGATTCAATGTATTCTATGAATGGCGTGTACACCAACTGATAACCTCGAGATGCGAGGAAATCCAGTGACTTACGACGCAAGCTTTCAATCACTTGCGCTTGTTCTGGTAATACATCAGCTACACCATCAGGTAATAACCATGTCTCTGAAATGGGCATGTTGTAAACCTAAATTCTTGTTTGCGCGGAACGAATCCGCATAAAAAAATCGGGAGCACACCCGATTTCTCCTAGTTTAGCATGATACTTTTGCTCATGCACCTGACTTTTTCTGAAATATGCGGTAAAAAAATATGAATACACCACATCTTTCAAAGCCATCATTTAAAAGTCCTGATTTGATTTCACCGCCTTTGCCAATAAACTGACCAACTCAGCATTTTGCATTTCAAGCTGTGCGGTTTTTTGCACGGTTTTATCGAGTGCATCTTGCTGAACCTGCATCTTTTTGGCCAAATCTTGCATAATCTCCAACGTCTTTTTTAGATGCTCTTCTAAATGTAATACTTTTTGCTCGACTTGCTGTTGATGCTGCACATCACTGCTGCTGTCTGCCTGATTTTTAAACTGCAACCAAATCAGAAAAATGACGGCAAGTGCCAGCAAAAAAATAAATCCCCACAATAAAATAATCATCATGCCACTACTCTATTCAAATTTTCTATGCAAACTTTGTTATATCAATCAGTGAATTAACCGTGAATACGAAGTGTAAAATCTGTCATCACTATTACACGCTTTTCACACTTTGTATATGTCTTAAAAAGTAGCCGCTTACACCGCCCGCTGACTAAAAGATTCACACAAATCTAGTAAACGGTTGGCATAACCCCACTCGTTGTCATACCACGCAAAAACTTTGGCTTGATGACCCACGACCATGGTTTGACTTAAATCGACAATTAAAGAATAAGGTGAATGGTTAAAGTCGCTCGATACCAAAGGCTCATCGGTCACTTGCATAATTTCGGCATAATCATGCGCTGCCGAAGCACACAACACCTGATTCAATTTGTGCACCGTAATTGGTGACTGAGAAATAAAAGTTAAATCAATAGCTGCAACATTAATGGTCGGTACACGAATCGAGTAACCATCAATCCGATCTGCCATTTTTGGCATGACTTGTTTTAATGCACCCAAGGCAGATGAAGTTGTAGGAATAATATTTTGCCCTGATGCACGCGCACGACGTAAATCGCGATGCGCCTGATCCAATACAGTTTGATCGGCTGTGACTGCATGAATTTCAGTCATTAATGCGGTATCAATTCCAAAAGCGTCATCAATAATTTTAACCAGTGGTACTAAAGCCTGCGTGGTGCAAGACACACTGGAAATAATTTGGTCAGTATTTTTGACTTCGTGATGATTGACACCATAAACAATCGCAGCATCTACAGTATCGAATGGTGCAGCGCCAATAATCACACGTTTGGCGCCCGCAGTAATATGCTGCGTTGCCGCCTCGCGGGAACGAAACAACCCTGTGCATTCCAATACCACATCTACATTTAAAGCTTGCCACGGCAACTGTGCAGGTTGAGCCTGATTCAACACCTGAACTTTTAATTGCGCCAAACCTGCAGAAATATTCAAAAAAATCTGTTCATTTTCAAGGCTAATTTCCACCTGCCCTTTAAAACGACCATGGGTACTGTCGTATTTAAATAAATGAACCAAGGTTTCTACATCGGCAATGTCATTTATGGCGACGATTTCAAAATGAAAGTCTTTGGGATTTTCAAACCAAGCCCGCAGCACATTGCGCCCGATTCTACCAAAGCCATTGATTGCCACTCGTTGCATGACCGATCCTTTCATAATGAAATCAAAATTTAAGCACAGACTATGTTAATAGATTTTGAGGCCTTACTGAAAAAAATCAGATCAATTCTGCGAATTTTCACGCAATTTGTTGTTTAATTCGGCAAATCAAAAATATCAGCTTTGACTTTCTAGCTTACATTTACGTTTTCTTAAATTTTGTATTCTACTTTATGGCAGTTCGGCATACTCCGTGACCTACAGTAAACGCTTACTTTGAATGTAAATGTTCATCATCTTCTATTGCAAAGATTTATTCTGCGTAATCGCAACCAAGTTTGCGTCAGAATTGTCATCTATTCACACTAAAATGATTGGTGATAATGGCTTTTTCCGTTATAATTTGGCGTTTTTAAAATTTTAAGCCTGCATGACAGCAAAAGAATTATTTTTGTCAGACTGTCTTGCGTTTAGCCCAATCGGAAATTATGGAGTGACTTGGTTGTGAGTACTCGTTTTATGACATCAGCTGAAATTCGTGAAGCATTTTTGCGTTACTTTGAATCGCAAGGGCATACACGTGTCGCATCGAGTTCTCTAGTACCCGCCAATGACCCAACCCTGTTATTTACCAATGCAGGTATGAACCAGTTTAAAGACTGTTTCCTTGGGTTAGAAAAACGTGATTATGTACGTGCTGTATCGTCACAAAAATGTGTGCGTGCAGGCGGTAAACATAACGATTTAGACAATGTGGGTTATACCGCACGTCACCATACTTTCTTTGAAATGTTAGGTAACTTCTCGTTTGGTGATTATTTCAAACGTGATGCAATTAAATTTGCTTGGGAATTTTTAACCAGTGAACAATGGTTAGCGCTACCAAAAGACCGTTTATATGCCACGGTTTACCACACCGATGATGAAGCATTTGACATCTGGAACAAAGAAATTGGTTTAGATGCTTCTCGTATTATCCGTATTGGCGATAACAAAGGCGGCCAATATGCTTCAGACAACTTCTGGGCAATGGGTGATACAGGTCCTTGCGGTCCGTGTTCTGAAATTTTCTATGATCATGGCGATCATATTTGGGGCGGTTTACCAGGCACACTAGAAGAAGATGGCGACCGTTTCATTGAAATCTGGAACAACGTATTCATGCAGTTTAACCGTACTGCAGATGGCGTATTGCACCCACTTCCAGCACCGTCTGTAGATACAGGCATGGGCTTGGAGCGTATTTCTGCAGTATTGCAACACGTCAACTCTAACTACGAAATTGATCTGTTCCAGCACTTACTCAAAAATGCAGCACAGATTATTGGTTTAGACACGACTGCTCTTGAAGTAACTGCACAGCAAACTGGCAAGCCTGTAGACTACCCTGCTTCACTCAAAGTAGTTGCTGACCACGCTCGTTCTTGCTGCTTCCTAATTGCCGATGGCGTGAATCCATCGAATGAAGGTCGTGGTTATGTATTGCGTCGTATTATTCGTCGTGCAGTACGTCACGGCAACAAGCTTGGCGCAACAGGTTCATTCTTCCACAAAATGCTTCAGCCTTTAATTGAAGTAATGGGTCAAGCTTATCCTGAACTTGCAGCAAATCAAGCGCGTATTGAAGCGCAACTTCTAAAAGAAGAAGAACAATTTGCCAAAACGCTTGAGCAAGGTTTGAAATTGCTTGAAGGTGAATTGGCACAGCTTAAAGGCTCGGTCATTCCTGGTGAAGTGGTATTTAAACTATATGACACTTACGGCTTCCCAACAGATTTAACGGCAGATATTGCACGTGAACGCGACTTGACCATTGACGAAGCAGGCTTTGAAGTTGAAATGGCAGCGCAACGTCAACGTGCACGCGATGCAGGTAAATTTGCAGTTGACTACAACTCAATTGTAAAAGTTGAAGGTGAAACTCAATTTGATGGCTATGACGCAACGACTGGTCAGGGTCAAATTGTGGCTATTTATAAAGATGGCGAACAAGTCGATGAAGTAGTTGAAGGCGATGAAGCTTTAATCGTACTCAATCAAACCCCGTTCTATGCAGAAAGCGGTGGTCAGATTGGTGATACAGGTCTATTCAAAAACGAAACAGGTATTTTTGAAGTTCAAGACACCAAAAAATCTGGCGGTGCTTTTGTTCATCAAGGTATTGTTACCATGGGCAGTTTAAAAGCTGCGCAAGCGGTGGAAGCGATTGTAAAAGCAGACATCCGCGAAGCTACTGCACGCAACCACTCTGCAACACACTTATTGCACGCTGCCCTACGTCAAGTTTTAGGTGCACACGTACAGCAAAAAGGTTCGTTGGTTGCTTCTGATATTTTACGTTTTGACTTTGCCAATGACCAACCTGTGTCATTTGAACAATTGCAAGAAATTGAGCGTTTGGTAAATGCAGAAGTCATTGCCAATACCGCAGTTTCTACTGAATTACTGGATATTGAAGCAGCCAAAGCCAAAGGCGCAATGATGCTATTTGGTGAAAAGTATGGCGATGAAGTTCGCGTACTTTCTATGGGTTCAATCATTGAAGATAAAAACTTCTCCATTGAACTTTGTGGCGGTATTCACGTGAAACGTACAGGTGATATTGGTCTGTTCAAAATCATCTCTGAAGGTGGTGTTGCAGCTGGTGTACGTCGTATTGAAGCAATTACAGGCAGCAAAGCCGTTGAAGCCGTTCAAAAAACTGAACGCGATATCAACAGCATCAATGCTTTGTTGAAAGCACAAAAAGACCAAACTTTAGAAAAAGTGAATACATTGGTCGATACAGCATCTAGCCTTCAAAAGCAGATTGAACAGCTCAATCAAAAATTAGCGCACTTCCAAGCAGCTGAACTTTTAAGTCAAGTACAAGAACTTGCTGGACGTACCACGCTCATTACCACTGTACAAAATATGGATGCAAAATCACTGCGTAATTTGCACGACGGTGTAAAATCCAAACTCGACCAAGCAGTGATTGTACTTGCAGGTGTAGAAGGCGATAAAGTCAGCTTAATCGCTTCTGTTGCACCAGACTTTACTGCTACGATTAAAGCAGGAGACATCATCAAACACTTGGCTACAGAACTAGGTGGTAAAGGTGGTGGTAAACCTGATTTGGCACAAGGTGGCGCGCCACTTAACGAGAACTTTGCAACGGTGATGGCAGGTTTAACTGCTTGGCTTGCGGCAAAATAATCTCACTTTTTGTGTAACTGACCCTGAGCAGGTAAATTCGGGGTCATGGCTTATATGGAACAACTATGGCACTAATCGTTCAAAAATATGGCGGTACCTCAATGGGTACTCCCGAGCGCATTTTAAATGTTGCTCGTCGTGTGAAGCGCTGGCATGATCATGGCCACAAAGTAGTGGTTGTCGTTTCTGCCATGAGTGGCGAAACCAATCGCCTACTCGCTCTCGCGAAAGCCATTACCGAAACCCCTGA
The DNA here is from genome assembly GCF_013418015.1 of Acinetobacter sp. YH12211. NCBI lineage: Bacteria > Pseudomonadati > Pseudomonadota > Gammaproteobacteria > Moraxellales > Moraxellaceae > Acinetobacter > Acinetobacter sp. YH12211. The sequence goes on along the minus strand of NZ_VPCW01000002.1, from coordinate 41,846 downwards.
TCCGCGTGAATTAGACCAAATGGTGTCTACAGGCGAACAGGTGACGATTTCGATGTTAGCGATGGCGCTGAATTCTATTGGCGTTGCAGCAAAATCACTAACTGGTCGCCAAGTTGGTATTCAAACTGACAGCGCATTTACCAAAGCACGTATTGAAGCGATTAATACTGACGTGTTAACTGAAAACCTAGACGCAGGCCGTGTGATTGTGGTTGCTGGTTTCCAAGGGTTTGATGCTGAAGGTAACACCACGACTTTAGGTCGTGGCGGTTCTGATACTTCTGGCGTTGCACTTGCTGCTGCATTGAAAGCCGATGAATGTCAAATTTACACTGACGTAGATGGCGTTTACACCACAGACCCACGCGTTGCACCAAAAGCCAAAAAAGTAGATCGTATTTCTTTTGAAGAAATGCTAGAAATGGCTTCTTTAGGTTCTAAAGTATTGCAAATTCGTGCGGTTGAATTTGCAGGTAAATACCAAGTACCTTTACGTGTATTATCAAGTTTTGATAATGACAATGATGGCGCATTCGACGAAGATTTTAAACAAAATGTCGGCACACTCATTACTACTGAATTGGAAGACAACATGGAACAACCTATCATCTCAGGTATCGCGTTTAACCGTGACGAAGCAAAATTAACTATTTTAGGTGTGCCTGACGAGCCAGGTATTGCATCTAAAATCTTGTCACCTATTGGCGCTGCCAATGTTGAAGTTGACATGATCATCCAAAACGTAGAAGAAGATGGTACAACTGACTTTACCTTTACTGTAAACCGTGGCGAACTTGCCAAAGCAAAATCAATTCTTGAAGCAACTGCCAAAGAAATTGGTGCACGTGAAGTCGCTACACGTGGTGACATCGTGAAAGTATCTATCGTTGGTGTAGGTATGCGTTCACACGCAGGTGTTGCAAGCAAAATGTTTACTGCACTTGCAGATGAAGGCATCAACATTCTAATGATTTCTACTTCTGAAATTAAAATTTCAGTCATTATTGAAGAAAACTATTTAGAGCTTGCAGTACGTACTTTACACACTGTATTTGGTCTAGATCGTGAAAGCGGTGAGTCTAGCGCACGCGCTTAATACGCCCCTGTCAGAAAATGTAATTGTCTGACAAATTTTGCGAAAAAGTACAAAAAAATAGAGCCACTATAGTTTTTTTTATAGTGGCTCTGTTATATTGAGCAATATGCTTTCATAAATTTTGGCAGCGCTGTATCTTATAAAATAAATAATGATACGTTCCGTTAAAATTTACTGGTTTTTATTTGGTTGTGACTTTTAAATTGCTTTAAAAATCAATGCAGGTTTAGCATTTTGCAAGGAGATAAACATGCTGATTCTGACCCGACGTGTCGGAGAAACATTAATGATTGGGGACCAAGTCAGCGTGACTGTGCTTGGTGTCAAAGGTAACCAAGTTCGTATTGGTGTAAATGCCCCGAAAGAAGTATCGGTTCATCGTGAAGAAATCTATCAACGTATTCAACACGAGCGTGCCATGCATGAGCATTTGCAACATTTAGATCAAGATTATCAACCTTCATTTGAAGAAGATAACTACTCGCAAAATGACTTTAATCGTTAAACGATTAAGGTAATTGAATATAAAGCGGCTCATTTGCCGCTTTAAATTTTTCTGCTGAATGCTTTTTAAAAACTCGCATCATTTCAGAGTTGCTCGCTGATTCGAAGCATGTAAAGACTATTTTACAGGCAACTCAGCACAAGTTTTGCATGAAAATTACTGTGAGTTTTCCATTAATTCTAAAGCTTTACGCACAGGTGCAAAACTACGTCGATGTACCGCAATCACGCCATGCTGTGCAATGGCTTCAAAATGTGCTTTGGTTGGATAACCTTTATGTTTGGCAAAACCAAATTGTGGAAATGCTTGATCAAGCAATACCATTTCACGGTCACGCGCCACTTTAGCTAAAATACTGGCTGCCGAAATCTCTGCATGTAATGCATCTCCCCCAACAACGGCATCACAAGACATCGCTAAACCCTGCGGAATTTTATTGCCATCGACTAAGACATGCTCAGGTTGAATAGATAAGGCTTCTACCGCACGACGCATCGCCAATAACGATGCTTGCAAAATATTCAGTTCATCAATTTCGGCTGCAGAGGCTTCTGCAATTGCCCAAGCCAAAGCCTTTTCCTGAATTTCAACAAACAACTTTTCACGTTTTTTTTCAGTCAGCTTTTTAGAGTCATTCAAACCTTCAATCGGGTTATTCGGATCTAAAATAACTGCCGCAGCGACAACAGAACCCACTAAAGGCCCACGCCCTGCTTCATCTACACCTGCAATTTTCATCATCTTTTTCCAGAAAAATAGGCTGAAATCTTCAGCCTATCTTACGATGCGAATCAACACGCACCATCTTTAATTTTACAGAATCAGTAAACTTATCTTACTGCTTCTGCCACACATGCATTAATGGTTCTTGATACTGCATTGCTCACAATCGTTGCACGTGCAGCAGGGTCAATTGCTGCAGTGGCTAAATCTACTGCAGTCACGTTTTGTGGTGCTTTTTCACTGACACAACCACAAATTTCCGCTTGAACATTTTGCTTTTGCGTTGGTGTCATAACACGTGTCGCAGTGTGCCATGCAGGAATGTTATTTAATTCAGTCACGCACTTGGCATTAATTGCAATTTTAATCGCCGCCATACCCAATTGTTGAGTTGCTGTCGGTGCAGTTGTGGTTCCTGTTGTAGTACCTGTGGTAGTGGTACATGCAGATAAAGCCAAAGCGATAGGTGCCAATACAGCGAGTAGTTTTTTCATGGATATTTCCTGTATTTAATATTCAAGTCATTTGAGTGAAACAATGCCGCTATTGTGCCTAAACTTGTTTGACGAAGGAATAGCTTTTTGCAATTTCTACATTCATGTGCTTAGGCTTAAGGCTAGGGGCTGTTGACAATTTTTCTATGTTTGCGACAACGCATATTTTTTAGCTGATATAAGGCATGAGGTAGGAAATTTAGTCATTCTAAATGACTGACTCATAACGCAATAGCAGCAAAAAATATGCTTGTCCTGAAAGGCTGTGGCTAAAACTTTCTCAGATTGCGTTATGAAACTTGGCAATAGTCTCGCTATTCCCTGCGTTTCATGCCTGATCTGCTCAGTTTTAGCCTACAGCGCAAACTATTTATGAAATATCAACAGCCCCCTCAAGAACGCTATTTTTTTTGCAGCGTTGCAGATTTTCAACACTCCGTTGCAGGTGGATACTTTTTTCGCTACATGCTGTTGTTTAGCATGCAAGCACACTATTCGCCTGAAACACAACATGAACAGTTCTCATTCATATTACACCCGTACCGCACAAGTTTTACATTGGCTCATGGCGATTATTTTTATTGGTGATTCGCTTATTTTGGCGTTACACCCACCCTGCGCCACAACTGCCTGACAGCATGTCACCGTTGATGAAAACACTAGCGCATTTAGGACATCTAGGTCTGTATTTTATGCTGATTGCGATTCCAATCACGGACTGTTTGTTTAGCTGGAGCGTGGGTAAACCTGTGCCTGTGTTGTATTTATTTGAAATTCCAGCCTTGGTGGATAAGAACCCCGAACTATTAGCAATTGTTAAACCTGTGCATACTTATTTGTCATGGTTTGCAGGGGCAATGGTGGTTGGGCATATGCTTGCAGCACTTAAACATCACTTTATAGATAAAGACGATGTATTGCGTAGTATGACGCAACAAGGTAAATAATTTTTAAAGCTTGAGTTTAAAGCGATTCAAATCGTTCTCCCACAAAAAAGCAGCTTAAATTAAGCTGCTTTTTTGTAGTCTAAGCTAATCTAAATTCAGTTTAACTCATCCCAATGCTTGAATTTGCTCAATCCATTTTTGCTTTTCTTCAGCCGAAATAAATGAAGCTTCAAAAGAATTAACCGCCAATTGTTTTAATTCAGCATTGCTTAAATCTAAAGCTTGGCTAATAGCAACAAAGTTATCATTCATATAACCACCAAAATAAGATGGATCATCTGAATTAACTGTCACTTTAACACCCTGCTGCAATAAACGGCGGATGTTGTGCTGTGCCATATCATCCACTACGCATAGCTTTAAATTACTCAATGGACAGACCGTGAGCGGCATTTTCTCTGCAATTAGACGTTGCATTAATACAGGATCTTCTTCAGAACGCACACCATGATCAATACGGTTTACTTTCAGTAAATCTAATGCTTCCCAAACATATTCGGCTGGCCCTTCTTCGCCTGCATGTGCCACGACTAAAAAGCCTGCTTCACGTGCTTTGGCAAAGACACGTTCAAACTTTGAAGGTGGATGTCCAACTTCGCTTGAGTCCAAACCCACTGCGATAATTTGATCTTTATAAGGCAAAGCCTGTTCAAGTGTGGCAAATGCTGCATCTTCGCTTAAATGACGCAAGAAACACATAATTAAATTTGAACTGATGCCTAATTTTGTTTGCGCATCATCACAAGCACGTTGTAAGCCATTAATCACGGTTGCAAATGCCACACCACGCTCGGTATGGGTTTGCGGATCAAAAAACATTTCGGTATGTACCACACGGTCTTCAACACATTTTTCAAAATATGCCCAAGCCAAATCGTAAAAATCTTGCTCATGCACCAACACTTGTGCGCCTGCATAATAAATATCTAAAAAAGACTGCAAGTTATGAAAGTTATATGCTTGTTTGACTTCTTCTACGGACTGATAAGGGATGTCTATTTGGTTGCGCTGCGCAATGGCAAACATCAATTCAGGTTCAAAAGTACCTTCAATATGCACATGCAATTCTGCTTTAGGTAATGCACAGATTAGCTCAAGTTGATTCATGTTCTGTCCTTTTTGCTATTTTATGGGAGAATATTAAAAAATTGATCAAAATAAAAAAGGGTGCAAACTGAGTTTACACCCCTTTTCAGTTTAAGAATATTAACCGCCAAACATGGCAAATTTTAATGCCCAAAGTGCAGCAATAATCCACACCATATAAGGTACAGACTTGGCTTTGCCAGTGAGTAGTTTAATCAGCGCATAGCTAATAAAGCCCATAGCGATGCCATCGGCAATAGAATAAGTAAATGGCATGAACACGACTGTTAAGAATGCAGGCACGGCTTCGGTGATGTCATCCCAATCAATATGCACAATGCCTTGAATCATCAACACACCCACAAATAACAAGGCAGGTGCAGTCGCAAAACCTGGTACCGATTGCGCAAGTGGTGCCAAGAACAAACAGGCAATAAACAACAAGCCAACAATCACTGCGGTTAAGCCTGTACGACCACCCGCTGCAACACCTGCAGATGATTCAATATACGGCGTTGTTGAAGATGTACCCAATGCCGCACCTGCAACAATTGCAGAAGAATCGGCAAAAAGTGCTTTTTTCAAACGGGGTAATTTACCATCTTGCAACAAGCCTGCACGGTGTGAAACACCCACTAAAGTACCTGTAGAGTCGAATAAATCGACTAAGAAAAATACGAAAATTACGCCAATTAAACTTGCTGTAAATAGACCTTCAAAGTCCATTTGCATAAAAGTAGGTGCAATAGATGGAATTTCACCAACCACACCTTTAAATTCGCTTAAACCTAAAGCTGTTGAAATAGCAGTCAGCACCAAAATACTGATGATAATTGCACCACGTACTTTAAAGTGATGCATTACTACAACCATTAAAAAGCCAAGTAGCGCTAACAGTACTGATGGTTGTTTTAAGTCACCCAAGCCCACCAAAGTCGCAGGATTATCAACAATAACACCTGCATTTTTTAGGGCGATTAAAGCTAGGAATAAACCAATACCACCGCCAATGGCTAGTTTTAATGACATGGGAATGGCATTAACAATGGCTTCACGGATTTTAAACATGCTAATGGCAATGAAAATAATCCCTGATACAAAAACTGCAGCCAAAGCCGTTTGCCAAGGCACACCCATGCCTAAACAAACCGAGTAAGTGAAATAGGCGTTTAGCCCCATGCCTGGTGCGAGTGCGATTGGGTAATTGGCAACAATTCCCATCACCAAGCAGCCAATAGCTGCGGCTAAACAGGTGGCGACAAAGACAGCTCCATGATCCATTCCTGTTTCAGATAAAATCATCGGATTGACAATAATGATGTAACACATGGTTAAGAATGTGGTTACACCCGCCAAAATCTCGGTACGGAATGTGGTCTTGTTTTCGCTTAATTTGAATAAGCGCTCAAGCATTCCCGCTGAGGATGGATTAGGAGTCGTCATGACCTAGCCCCTGTAAATAAACTGAATTTGCAGCATGACGCAATTTTAAGTCAGCACTTAAAAGCCTGTGTCAGTTGCGGCAATGGATTTGCCCAATGAGCATGTAAAATTACATGAAAAAGATAAACTTAATTCACAATCAAGCATTTGATTTTATCAAAATCAAAAATTCGGAATGCTAAATAAAAAAGCCGCATAAATTTTATGCAGCTTTGTTCATCTTTTTTTTACTTCAGTCACTCTCAAAAGTAATGCCTTTGAGTTGTGATGAAGCAGTTTCAATTGGCAAATTATACCATAGGGATTTTTTAAAAATTCTAGTTTTTTGAATTAAAGATAAAATTTTACGATAAAGTGAAGCACACAAAAGTGTGATGAATAAAGCAATTACCACACATTATGTTAGAAATTTCTACGCTTATTCTGTGACTTGCAAAATCTGTGGTGTAGCCGCTTCTGTTTTTTCTAGCGATAAATTTGCAGATTCAGTCAAAACTCGGTTCAGTTCTGCCTGCTTTCGCGTTTCCTCTTCCAAGTAAACGAGATAACCTAATAAAACGACCAACACCACCAAAACTGGCACAAGAATGTGTTTCATGTCATTTACTTTTATTGAACAATTTTCATACATATTAGCAAAAATTATGCGCGGTGTAACTCTTAATACGCCCCAGTCAAAATTTGTGCTTCAGCGATCAAACTCAATCTATTACATTAAGCCATTGTATGAATGGTATTTTTAAAACGTTTCCAAGATACATAGAAAAATGTTGTTGCAATTGCGATTAACCATAGAAAGGAAGGCCAGACCACATCCAATCCTGCATTTCGGTATAAAATTGCTTGCGCCAATGTTACAAAATGCATTGTCGTTGCAATCAACATGATATTTTGAATAATTTCTGGCATGCTTTCTCGTGGTGTACTTGCCCCAGACAACATTTGCAAGGGAATCAGAATAAGCATCATCAGCAAACCGAATTGCGGCATCGATTTAGACACGGTTGCCATATATATACCCATTGAGGTTGTTGCAAATAAGGTCAGCAAGGCTCCAAAGAAAAATAACAGCAAACTTCCTTCTATGGGTACCTGTAATGCCCCCTGCACCACTACTTTTAAGCCTAAAAAAGCTGCTAAAAGCACCACAAGGCTCATCGATAAAACCTTTGCCAGCATAATTTCAAAAACCGTGACTAGCATAACCGTTAAATGCTTAATGGTGCCATGTTCTCGCTCACGAATCAGTGCACAAATGAAATGTGGAAAGAGGCTTCAAAGCTCTAGTGCAAAATAAAAACCAATTAGTGCAAAATAAGCCGAAAACTTACATGTGTACACCACTGTGTACATATTTTTAAACTATAAGCGAATTTATGTATCTTTAAGAAAAGCAATAAAAAAGCCCTAAATCGTTATAATTCAGAGCTTTATTACTTATATGAAGTTATGTAACAACATATAATTTTAATGTATTGGTAGGCATATCCAGACTCGAACTGGAGACCTCTACGATGTCAACGTAGCGCTCTAACCAACTGAGCTATACGCCTAAAGTGCTTCGCATCATATTCAGTTTTGATTTTTAAGACAAGTCCTTTCTGTGTTTTTTCAACACATCCGAGCAAGTTTTAAGCAAATCAAAAAACACCTGCTCTGAAACACGGTCATGTTCAGGCGCATAAGAATATTGTTGATAGCACACGCCTAAACGCTTAAATGCCTCTTGTTCATTTGCATCTACCTGCGCTGCTAAACGCTGCATCCACACACTCACTGTTTCTGCATCCTGTTTTTGCAACTGAGCGGGCAATCTTTTAGAAAATTTGTCTAAGGCACGATTTATGCGAGAACCTTGCTGACGTTTTTTCCAAAAAATCCAGCCAAAATACCCTGCTAAGATCATGAGAATACTTGAAACCAACACCGCTGCCAAAGCATAGTTTGAGTGCAGCCCTAAGCGTCCAAACCAGTGACGCTGTGACTCGGCATCATAACCCACGACCTTGCTTTGCCATTGATAACTTGCATAATCACTCCACACCCGTAAAGAACGAATAAAATTAGAATGTTGGTATTGCCACATTTGTGTGTCAGCACCCAAAACGGCCCGATCATCTGCCATTAGGTTTTGCATACCATCATCTATACGTTGAGGTGCAATGATGGCTGTCGGGTCTATGCGTACCCATTGTTGATTGAGCAACACTTCTGTCCAAGCATGTGCATCTTGCTGTCGTACTTCCCAGCTTTGTCCATCGGGTGCAAGTTCCCCACCCTGATAGCCCACGACTACACGCGCTGGAATCCCGACATAACGCATCAATAAGGCAAAACTTGAGGCATAATGTTCACAAAAACCTTGCTTACTCTGAAACAAGAATTCATCGACTCGGTTTTGTCCGAGCATTCCAGGTTTTAAGGTATAACTAAAGCCATTATTGCGATACCACTGCAATACATTCTGCACGTAGCGTTCAGGTTGTTGCTGACTTTGAGCAAACATCTGCAGGGCAAATTGCTGAGCTTTTGGGTCAGATTGCGTCTGTACCTGAACATTTAAACGCTGGCTAAAGCGTCGATAACGCTCGTTCTGTGCATCATCCCCTTGAATACGTGCAGATTCCCCAACCCACTGCAAAGCAATCGGTTGAATCCGACCATTTTGACGCTGTGGCACCATACTCCAATCACGGCGTAACACATAGCCGTGTTGATTCGGTACAGATTTTTCCAGCGCCATAATCCACTGTACACGTGGATCTGCTGCAATATATTGATACTGAAAATCGACTTGCTCTGGCTGTAATTGTGCTGCCTGAACGGGTTGTTGATTGCTGAAATTGCTTGTCCATGTGCGACCATCATATTGATCCAGTACCATCGCCCGCCAATATAGTTTTGAACGTGGCGGCAGTTGCTGCATATTCCCCACAATACGAAATGCCAAAGCAGAAGATTGTGATAATTCGGCAATATCGCCTGGTGACATCGTGTCACTAATACCTGTCACGCCTTTGGCATCAGGAATAGGTACATGCCACAATGGCGGTAAACGTGGAAAGAATAAAAACAATAATAAAAAGAATGGCAAAGCGTATGCGATAAACTTGGCGACATTTTTAAGGTCATGCTTTGCATCTTGGCTGCTCGAATGACGCGACGCATAATCTGAAAATGCACTTTTTTGAATCCGATATAACCCAATTAAACAACTGATTAAACATAGAATGACCAACACGGTCATCCACATGCTTTGGCTGTATAAAAATGAACTGGCGCTCACAAAAAGCGCAAAATTAAATAAAATAATCAGGTCGCGCTGAGTATGACTTTCTAAAGCTTTGGCAAACAAAAAGGTGCTTAATAAGGCAACCCCTGCCTCTACACCAATCAGGCTTTTATAACTCAAATAAATGCTGGCTAAGGCACAACAGGTCAATCCATAAGTCCAAACTTTAGAAATACGCGCTGTCTTGTTTTTATAGTGAAGATACAACAGCAACAACATGAGTCCGAAAATGACACTCAATGCCACAGGGCTAAACAGCATGTGAGCAGCCAAAATTAAGATCAGGCTAAGCAGAATAGATTGCTGAATCGAATTGTGCATGATCATCAAGCCTGTGCCAAAAGAATTTTTGCCTGTTTCAACTGCCGCTCACCTACGCCTTTTTCAAGGGTCGCATGTGGCAAAAACATCGCATAATTCAACTGTTGTTGTTCACATTGCTCGGCCAAACCCATCATCAAACTTAATTTTTCTTCGTGGGTCGGTGCAGGCATGTGTTCATAGTGAATGTCGATACTCTGTTGATCCTGATATTGTTCAAAAACTTTCACATATAAGCCTTGCCCTCGTGCCGCTTGCTTCCACGACACAGCTTGCAAAGAATCGCCCAATTGAAAATCACGCAGCTCACGAAACTCGTCTAAATCAGGTTGAAAGCTGTGTTGATGCTGTTTATTCTCTGCGCTATACATGGCGGCTTTGGGCGCAACCCACGCGGTACGTGTCAAATTCAAATAAGTCCACGCACGTACCAAGCCAAAAGGATAAACCGAATAAATGTGTAAATGAGGGAAATTAAACTGCCCACGTTGCTCCGCAAAAAATGTCAATACATACTGCTGCTGGGTGTCTTGAATAAGAACCTTTTCTAATTGATGATTGGCTTTAATCCATAAATAGCGTGCCTGCGCGACCTCTTGTTTGAAATGCAATTGTAATTGCAATACTTCGCCCACTTGCCCAACTTCAGTAGTCACAATTTCTATCTCTAATTCATGCAACTGCTTAAAGGTCAAATAAAAGCTGATACATAAAATGGCACTGATCAAAAAGCAAAAGCCTAAAATCAGGTTATTGCCATAATTCACGCCTGCAATAAACGTGATCAAAATCAGCACTAAATACAGATAGCCCTGTTGGTAAATAAAAACCAAAATATCTTTTTGTTTTAAGGCCTTGTGTCGATCAAATTTAAAACGTGTCTTGATCCAGTTTTGCCATGCCTGCTTAAACATGCGTGTACTAACTCACTTTAACCTGTTGCATCACATACAAAGTTTCTGCCTCACTCAATCCAATACGATGTGCAGCAACTGCCACAAATACCGCTTGAATATCATCGGCAGTGACAAAACTACGTTGCTCAATTAGAGCATGTGCTTGTGCTGCTTTTTTCAATGCCAAAACACCACGGGTAGATAATCCGTGACGCGCTTTACGGGTTTCTGTGGCTAAGTCGAGTAAGTAATCTAGCGCGGTATCTGACACATAAATTTCCGTGACCAATTGCTGTAAATTTAAAATTTCTGTTTCAGTAAAAATATGGGCCAAACTGGCAATCAGCGCATGTCTGGAGTTTTGTTGCAGCAACATTTTTTCAGCAAAACGCGATGGATAACCCAAAGACAGACGCATTAAAAAACGATCAAGCTGTGATTCTGGCAGCGCATAAGTACCACTTTGAAACAGTGGATTTTGTGTGGCAATCACCCAAAAAGGTTGCGGCAAGCTATAACGCACACCATCCACCGTAACCGCGCCTTCTTCCATCGCTTCCAACAAGGCACTTTGGGTTTTAGGCGAACAACGGTTAATTTCATCTGCCAATAAAATTTGGGTAAAAATAGGGCCTTGCTTAAACTCAAATTGATGTTCTTTTTGATTAAACATATTCACGCCAATCACATCACTGGCCAGCATGTCATTGGTAAACTGAATACGCTGAAATTGCAGACCCGCCAAGTGCGATAAGGCACTCGATAAAGTCGTTTTACCTAATCCGGGTAAATCTTCAAAAAGCACATGCCCGCCCGCCAACAAACAACTTAACGCCAATTTGGTCTGCTGTTCTTTATCTAAAATAATGGTATTAATTTCAGTCAAAAAAGCCTGAATTTTTCCAGCATAAGATTCAATCTGTGCATTGAGCTGTTGCTGCGCTTGCGTCAGTTGTTGTTTTTGAACTTTTTCTGTACCCCAAATCACAGTAAATCCCCTTATCCCCAATAAAAAACGGCGCATGTTTAAACATACACCGTTTTGCTAAATTTCCAAAGAAATCCTCGAGATATTCTAAACTGCCTAAAAAAGTAAGTTTTAAACAGCTCGTATCTCTATACGTTTCCATCGTGATACGGGATTAACACGGACACTTTTTCAAACCACCTTTTGCCGATGGATAACGCGCATCGACACAGTAGCGATAAAAAGTCTTCGGATCCATGGCTTCTAAATCTGGATGATGCTTACGCATGTGTTCCAAATAATTCTGATAATCGGGTACACCGACCATTAAACGAAAACTTTGTTGCAAACGCTGCCATAAAGTAGCGATACGCGACCAGTTTTTCGGATTCAGAATCAAATCCTTTTGCGACATGATGGTCATTTTAATGATGTTGTAAATCACCGTTTTACTCTGTTGGGCAAATTTAAGCTTAATCATGTGCTCACTCCTAATGACCACTATTCGGCTGAATCGTTTCAGGATCACGATAAATCGCTTCAGCTTCATGTACAGTTGGTGTTGGACTTGCCAAGGCACGACGAATCACCCCAATGGCAGCGAACAACATCACAAATGCCACAATCATAAAGAAACCACATAACACGGCATTAATTTGATTGGACATGACAATGGTTTGCATTTCAGTCACTGTTTTTGCAGGTGCTAAAATTTCATTGCGTTGAATTGCAGCATTGAAACGATCTGCTTGCGCCAAGAAACCAATTTTGGGATTGTCGTGGAAAATCTTTTGCCAACCTGCAGTCATTGAAGTAATGAACAAGAAAACTGTAGGGATAATCGTCACCCAAACATATTTTTCTTTTTTCATTTTAAACAGAATCACTGTACCTAAAATGAGCGCCATCGCTGCCAAAATTTGGTTACCAATACCAAATAGAGGCCATAAGCTATTAATACCGCCTAAAGGATCGACCACGCCTTGATAGACGAAGAAGCCCCAACCAGCCACCGCAACTGCTGTGCCAAGCAAGTTACCAAAGAAGTTATGTGAGTTTTTCACTGCAGGAATAACAATACCTACAGTATCTTGCACCATAAAACGGCAAGCACGTGTGCCTGCATCTACTGCAGTTAAAATAAATAAGGCTTCAAATAAAATGGCAAAGTGATACCAGAATGCCATCATTGAGCGGTTATTAAAAATCTCGGTGATGATATGTGCCATACCAATTGCAAACGTTGGCGCACCACCCGTACGTGACAGAATCGAGCTTTCACCGACTTCTTTTGCCAAAATGGTTAAAGCCTCAGGAGTCACTACAAAGCCTAAATTTCGTACCGCTTCTGCCGCACTTTCCACCGTTGTACCTAAAACTGCAGTGGGTGCATTAATGGCAAAGTACACGCCTGGGTCTAGCACCGTGGCACAAATCATTGCCATGATCGCCACGAAAGACTCCATCAACATGCCGCCATAACCAATCATCCGAATGTCTTTTTCGTTATTGACCAGTTTTGGCGTCGTACCTGAAGACACTAAGGCGTGGAAACCTGAAATCGCACCGCAGGCAATGGTAATAAATAAGAACGGGAACAATGAACCCGCAAACACTGGCCCAGTACCATCAATAAAATGGGTCACCGCAGGCATCTTCATTTCAGGCATTGCAAACACAATCCCGACAGCCAAACCTGCAATAACACCAATTTTTAAGAAGGTCGATAAATAATCGCGTGGTGCCAATAGCAACCACACTGGCAAAACTGAAGCAATAAAACCGTAGGCAATTAAACACCACGTTAATTCTGTGCCACTTAAAGTAAATAAAGGCCCCCAGAATGGATGCTGTGCAACATTTTCACCATAAATAATACCCATCATCATCAGGACAAAACCAATAATGGAAACCTCAGCAATTTTCCCCGGACGAATAAAACGCATATAAATGCCCATGAAAATCGCAATTGGGATGGTGGCTGCAATACTAAATACGCCCCACGGACTATTGGTTAAAGCTTTCACGACAACCAAAGCGAGTACGGCAAGAATAATCACCATCACGCCCAGCGCACCCAGCATGACAATCACACCAGCAAATGAACCCAACTCTTGTTTTGCCATTTCTCCCAAAGAACGCCCATCACGACGTGTAGAAATAAACAAAACCAAAAAGTCTTGGACTGCACCTGCCAACACCACCCCGACTAAAAGCCAGATCGTGCCGGGTAAATAACCCATTTGTGCTGCAAGAATAGGCCCAACTAAAGGGCCTGCACCTGCAATCGCGGCAAAGTGGTGACCAAATAACACACTTTTATTGGTGGGCACATAATCTAAACCGTCAGCCAAACGATGTGCGGGCGTTAAGCGTCGCTCATTTAACTCAAATACTTTGGTGGCAATAAATAAACTGTAGAAGCGGTATGCAATGCTATAGACACAGACCGCAGCTAAAACTAACCAGACTGCATTGACGTGTTCGCCTCTACTGACTGCCAATATCCCAAAAGATACTGCACCCAATATAGCGACCAAAAGCCATATAATTTTTGAAGTCAGACCTGACTTCGGTTGAACTGTTTCCATGTCAATCTCTCTTCTTGTTACATTTTTTAAGCGTTACTTTTATTGTCGAGATGTAGCTTTATTTCCTAAATCCTTGGTTGATCCTGCTCCTTTTATTTTGATGTCTGCTGCCCTTACATCCATAGTGTGCGCTACCGTACACTTAAATGGAGCACCAACAGTTTCCTATACTTTTCACCTATTCTTTTACCACATAATCAAATCAACAAAAAAGGGGGATGACGCGAATCATCCCCCTCTTTTACTTATGATTTATCAATAAATCATTATGCGCGTTCTAGGTATTCACCTGTACGTGTATCTACACGAACGCTTTCTTCTTGCTGTACGAATAAAGGAACACGTACCACTGCACCTGTTTCTAATTTCGCTGGTTTACCGCCACCACCAGAAGTATCGCCACGTACACCCGGATCAGTTTCGACAATTTTTAATACCACGAAGTTTGGTGCGTTTACAGTTAAAGGCACACCGTTAAACAACATAATGGTACATTTTTCGTTTGAATCATCTTTTAACCATTTTGCAGCATCGCCCATTGCGGTTTTGTCAGCAGCAATTTGCTCAAAAGATACAGGATCCATGAAGTTCCACATTTCGCCATCGTTGTAGAGGTATTCCATTTCTACTTCTACAATGTCAGCTGCTTCTAGTGAATCACCAGACTTAAATGTTTTTTCTAAAACTTTACCAGAACGAAGGTTACGAAGTTTTACGCGGTTAAACGCTTGACCTTTACCTGGCTTTACATATTCATTTTCCATGATTGAACATGGGTTACCATCAAGCATAACCTTAAGGCCTGACTTGAAATCATTCGTAGAATAATAGGCCATGACTGGCACACTCCAAACTGACTAACTTAACTATTTATGTTACAAAGCAAATGACCAACGCAGCTTTGCGATGCTCGCCATCTTGCAACATCTTTTTTCATCGGACGTATTGTAAATGAGCAAGCCATAACGAAGCAATGAAAATCCACTACCGATCACCTCAAGATATCGGTAAAATCAGCTGTTTTGTAATGATTCTGATTCAAAGCGATTAATCATTCGCGGCATTCACGCTCAATGAACAAAGAATTCATCTACGCTAAATAGATCTGTACTTGGTTCCTTTCACCTCATATTTAAATCTTTTCTGGCATGATCAACTACCTGTACCAAGAACAAAACTGGCAATCTCAACTCAGTGACTTGATCACCGACCCACGCGAATTGTTAAATATTTTAGAGCTGTCTGAACAGCAGTTGCTGTCAGGTGCTTTACTGGCATCCAATCAGTTTAAATTGCGTATCCCGCGTGCATTTGTGGCCAAAATGCAAAAAGGCAATCCACTCGATCCTTTACTGTTACAGGTTCTGCCACATCATTTAGAACTGGAAGATCATCCTGGATTTGTGACCGACCCTTTGGGTGAGGAACAAGCCAATCAACAACCTGGAGTCTTACACAAATATAAATCACGCTTTTTGCTGACCTTGACTGGTGCTTGCGCAGTACATTGTCGTTATTGTTTCCGCAGGCACTTTCCTTATCAGGAAAATCTGCCAAAAACTGAAGACTGGGACAATATCCGTAATTACATTGAAAGCCAGCCCGATATTAATGAAGTGATTTTAAGTGGTGGCGACCCACTCACTTTGTCAAATCGTAAATTAAATATCTGGATTGAGCGTTTAGCGTCTATTCCACAAATAAAATTTTTGAGAATTCATTCACGAGTTCCGATTGTTATTCCCAACCGTGTCGATGAATCGCTGATTTCCTTACTAAAAAATAGTAGGCTGCGTATTATTCTAGTGGTACACTCGAACCACGCATCAGAATTAGATGACTTTACCTGTTCGCAACTTGCCAAGTTAGTCGAACAAAACATCACCGTTCTGAATCAAGCAGTCTTATTAAATGGGGTCAATAATTCTGCTCAGGTCTTGGTCGATTTAAGCTATCGTCTTTTTGATGCGGGGGTGATGCCTTACTATTTACACGTGTTAGATAAAGTAAAAGGAGCGCATCATTTTGATTTAATGCCGCAAGACATTGATCACATCTATAAAGAGCTTTTAGCGAACTTACCCGGCTATTTAGTTCCTAAACTCGTTAGGGAAATTGCGGGCGAAAAAAACAAGACACCGCTTTTTGGGGTTTCAACTTATTGAGTTAAATAACAATCATGAATATGAATACTTCAGATCTTTTTCTAGTTCCCAGCGAACTAAAGCTGGAGCAATTGAGTTTTTGTCAAAATACGGTTAAAAGCATTCAGGCATGGGCAGCGGATTTATCCATTTTACAATTGGGTGATTCTTCCCAAGCTCTATTTAATGCACTTTTAGAAATTTCAGAACTGAAATGTCAGGAAACATTACGTTTTGACTTAATTCAAGCTATTCATCCGACACTTGAAAATGTGCTTACCAGTCTGGAAAAGCATTTTTTCAACCAGGCTTTGATTAGTAATGACCGCAACGATCATATTATTGAACTCGCGCTGTTATTACGCAGTCATTTCGCCAAAGTCTATATTAATATTTCCCGACGTAGCCACCAACAACTCACCCAACAAAAATTTTCTTTATTTGCCTTTAATTTAAAAAAGAACTTACAAACTGCACGAGTTCTATCTAGCTATTATGCTTTACAACAATTAGCTCTACTGCGCTATCAACAACACATGCTTTATAGCCACGCCTTGCCAAATCAGTGGTTAATTGCACACCAACTTTTAGATACAGCCATTCAACAACATTATTATTTAAATAATATTAATCAGTTACAAGGCACACAACATCAACTGATTAATATTGCTCAAGCCTATGCACAGCTGATTTTATTGGAAATTTTCAATACCCATCAAATTCGACCTGCAGAAATTCAAGGCTTATATCTCTGTAGCTTTGATTGGGCAAAACTGATTCAAGTTTTACCCAAAGAAACGACGCTTTCACGTTATGTGGTCGATGCAAGCAAAGATCATCCACCTATTTACAATACGCACCAAAGCCAAGGTTTTCATGCCAATATTTTTATTGCAACTCAACCCCTACTCGATCATTTAAATGAAGTTCAAGGTCGTAAAGGTGAACATTTATCACGCAATGAAAAGCTATTCTTAACCCCTGCTTTGCATTTCCATTTGCACAATATTTTGACCAATACAGCAGAACGTGTGCATGAGCGTTATGAATATTCGGCACGAATTAAAATTTGCTTTGGTTTGACTGTGGCACATTTTTATCTGTCTAATGGTAAAAACTTCAATGAAACGCTGGCTTTGGGCGATAACTACCAATTCCAGAATGAAAGCCAGTTTATCAATGCCATGCATACCAACTCTACGGTAGATATTAGCGCTGTTAAAACCTTAGACCGTGAAGCCAAACAAATTTACAATGCCGATGTTTTAGATATTAGTGTCAATGGCTATCGTATTAAATGGACGGGTGAAACACCGAAAAACCTTAAAACAGGTGAATTTATTCTGGTTCAGGAAAATAGCCAAAGTCCGTGGCGTGGTGGTGTCATTCGCTGGATTAAACAATCTGCTGAAAAAAGCTTAGAACTTGGCTTGGAAATTTTAACCCAAGATATTTACCCTTGTGCTGTTTTTGTTAAAACAGATCGGCATACAGGACATTATCATCCAGCATTATTGGTACAAAGTACGCAGGTCAATGAAGTCAATACCTCATTGATTTTGCCAAGTCTGCAATTATTACGTGACAAACAAACCGTACAGCTACGTTTAGGTGAAGAAGAACTAAAAGTGTTCTTAATTAAGCCGTTATTGATTACCCAAAGCTTTATGCGCTTTGATTTTGAGTTGTTGAATGACCAACAACAGCCTTTACTTGATGGTTTTATTCAGAAACAAGTGAATGAAGTTAAAAATCACGATTTATGGGAAGCATTAAAGTGAGAAATCCATTATTGTCTAAAAAGCTCAAACGTACCGAAACACGTTTACTCATAATCGATGATAACCAAATACGTTTTAATCAAATTTGTGAACAACTCACTGCAAATGAGCACCGTGTTCAGGCTTATCTATTAGATGACATTAAAAACTTTGAAAAACAATTACATTTAACTTGGGATTTGGTGATCTTTGGTCGTGCTTATGACCTAAAAGTCGATCAGGCACTCACTTTAATTCGTGCATCACAGCAACCAAATTTACCGCTACTTTTGCTCAAACCAGACGATTACGATGCCACGCAATACACCAGTTATGTGCGCAAAGGCATCTATGACATTATCAATTTAGATTACCCCGAACGCTTCTATTTTGGCTTAATTCGCGCACTGTCTTTTAGTCGCTTACAGCAGTCACAAGAACAACTTATGACTGAACTGGAAAATGCACAATCACAAGCTCAGGCGTTGGTCGAAGACAGTAGCAAAGCAGTAGCCATTATTCAGGAAGGAATTCATGCACAAGCCAATGCTGAATATTTACAGCTATTTGGTTTAAAAAGTGAAGATGACCTTATTGGCTTGCCATTATTGGATTTATTGCAACCGCAAGATATTACAGATTTTAAATTCCGCTTTAAGAAAGTCAGTCAAGGACAATTTGAACACGGCCGTTTTGATATTCATAGCCAAAACCCGCTTCTGGCAAAACAAAACCCACTCAAAATTGAATTTGTTGGAGCAGCTGACGACGCCATACAAATCACCATAGATATTGAAAATACGGCGCAAAATACTGTCCCTGCTCAAACGACAGCAGACAAAGCAGCGGCAAAACCAAGCACATACCAATTGGTAAATCGCACTTTAGCCAAACAGCCTTCTAGTGCCAATGCTTTGGTGGTGTTTTCTTTGGCGAACTGTCCTGAATCAATTTTCCAAGCCGACTGGCAAACCACAAAAAATTACTTTACCAACATTCAAAATTTTTTAAAAGAACAGACCAATGTACCATTATTTAATGTGAGTAATGGTTTAGTGGTTGGTTTGTTCCAAGCAGAATCGCCTGCAATTTTAGAATCGAAACTGATTGGCTTAAATTCACTCACGAAACCGCAATTACTTACGGTAGATCAACATACTTACCCACTTAATTTGCGTATTGGTTATGTGCCATTCACTCCAGACATTCAAAATGAAAGCAGTTTTGAGCAACTGATTAGCCAAGGTTTTGCCAACGCATTACCACAACAGCAAGAACAACATAACTCAGGTTTAACCTTAGACTTGTCCTTTGGTGAATCTAACTTAAATGTAATTGAATCTGCTGCAGCTGTACCACAATCGTATAGTGAATCTGCGATTATTGCAGCGATACGTCAAAGTCTTGATCGTGGTGAAATTCATCTGAAGTATCAACAACTTTATGATAAGCAAGACACCAATTTATATACCTATGAAGTAACTAGTGGCTTTATTTTCAATAGTGAATGGAAATCACTGACAGGCTTAATAGATTTGGCTGAAGACCCAGAATTATCCATTAAACTGGATCGTTGGATTTTGGTCGAAGCTTGTAAACAATTGCACAACTTCATCACCCAATATCCTGAAGCGAAGCTGATTATCAATTTAAACAAATTTGTTTTATTACAAGACCGCAGCTTCCCTGAGTTTGTGTCTAAACTGATAACGATTATTGGTAGCCGCCTCAGCCATCCATTAATTTTGCAATTCTCTGAAGAAGACATCAGCCAAAACTTAGGTGATGCGCAGAAACAAATCAGTTTATTACGTCAGCACGGCGCTGAAATTTCTCTGCGTGATTTTGGTCATTCGATTTATAGTGAATCCATCTTGAAGCAAGTCGATATTCACTACTTGACCTTACACAGTGCTCTGACTGAAAAACTGGCTGCTGATGACTCGACGCAAGAATTACAGGAACAATTGAGCATTTATAGTGAAATTAAACCTGTAGAAGTGTTATTGCGTGACTTAAATGATATGAACCTGTTTGCGAATGCATGGAATGTCGATGCGCGCTTTATTCAGGGTGATTATTTCCAGAAAAAACTCGATCATTTAATTGATGTACAAGACCAATAAAGTCTTGTGCATTAGGGTCTATTTGTAGACCCTAAAATTTAAGGCACAAAAAAACGGGCAATTGCCCGTTTTTTTTCGTACTGGATATTAACGTTTGATAGAACGTGACATACCAGCAAAACGTTGTTTGAACTTGTCGATACGACCGCCAGTGTCAACGTTCTTTTGCTTACCAGTGTAGAACGGGTGGCATGCAGAACATACGTCAAGATAAAGAGTTTCTTTACCAACTGCTGAACGAGTTTCGATTACGTTACCGCAAGAACAAGTTGCAACTAATTTTTCATATTTTGGGTGAATATCGGCGCGCATCGTCGATTACTCCTAAGATTTAAGAAGGCTTAAGCTGTCATCGCAATTGGTCACTCTCATTAAAAAAATGAGGACATGCTTTAAAAGCAGACCAACACCACAACAGACCATTCTTTTGGCCCACCGAGACGGATACCGTCAGAGCTAAGCACAACAAGTTGGGCAATATTATACGGAATAAAATATTTTAAAGCTAATTATTCTTAGGAATTTAATTCCTGAGGTTCAGTCGAATCGGGCTGCTTTTCGAGATAATTGGCTATCACACCGCACACCATCAACTGAATTTGATGGAAAATCATGATCGGTAAAACAATCATCCCCAACGGCTGCCCAATAAATAAAATTTGCGCCATCGGTACACCACTGGCTAAGGTTTTTTTGGAGCTACAAAAAAATGCGGCAATTTGGTCTTCACGTGCAAAACCCAACCATTGCGGCACAACCCACGCCAACCACATCACAAGGGTCAATAACACGGAACAAGCAATAATCAACAGCAATAAAGTCATACCACTAACTTGATGCCACAATCCTGCTACCACTGCCCCACTAAATGCACCATAAACCACCATCAAAATCGAACCCTGATCAAATACCTTGACCAGCTTTGGTAATTTCAACATCTGAGGAAAAACATAAGGACGTAATAACTGCCCCAAAATAAATGGCACCAATAACAATAAAGTAATTTGAATAATCGAATTTGTCGGGTCAAAACCGTGTTCAGACTGCCCTAAAATAAAGATGCCTACTAAAACTGGGGTAATAAACATCCCAATTAAATTAGAGAATGACGCACTGCAGACTGCGCTGGCAACATTGCCTTTTGCCACTGACGTAAAGGCAATTGAAGATTGCACGGTTGAAGGCAAAAAGCACATGAACAAAAAGCCCCAATACAGCTCCTGCCCGAGCATTGGCACTAGAATTGGCTTTGCCAGCAAACCTAAAATTGGGAATAACGCAAAGGTAAAAGTAAATACCAACGCATGCAATTTCCAATGCATCATGCCCTGAATGACAGCTTCACGTGATAATTTCGCCCCATGCAAAAAGAATAAGATTGCAATGGCAACTGTCGTAATCACACTAAAAACTTCGGCTGCTTGCCCTGACACAGGCACGACACTGGCGAGGATGACCATCACAAACAAAAGAATGGTAAAGCGATCCAATGCCAATAACTTCAACATAAACACATCCTGTATATTCTTTTACTGTTGCAAAAAAGCCCAGCAATTTTTACCTTTCGATAAAGGTATATTACTGAGCAATATTCAAAAAGCGAGCATTTTCAGGCGATGTTCAATATTTTCAAAATGAATACTGAACAACATTCAGTTTATTGCGCCATAAAGGTTTGGTTTTTACTGCTTCACTGATGAAGACTTAGTTATTACGTGCGTTCTGATCTTGCTGAATCAATTCAACTTTATAACCATCTGGGTCTTCAACAAAAGCAATGACAGTCACGCCACCTTTCATTGGCCCTGCTTCACGTACCACATTGCCACCACGCGCTTTAATTTCTTCACATGCTTTGTAGGCATCTTCTACCGCAATTGCGATATGACCATAGCCATTGCCCAAATCATAGCTGTCTGTATCCCAGTTATGCGTCAACTCTAAAACGGTGTGATTTTCTTCATCGCCATAGCCTACAAAAGCAAGGGTAAAACGACCTTCTTCATAATCACGCTTACGCAGCAAAGTCATGCCTAAAACTTCTGTATAAAATTTTAATGATTGCTCTAAATTACCTACACGTAACATGGTATGCAGCATGCGCATGTCATTCATCCTTTTGTTCAATCGGTTTTGCTTGTATGTGTTGATGGTCACGTAACAATTTCGCCACCCACACCACTAAAATTAAAATAGGGATTCCAATTAATGTGGTCATGAGGAAAAAGTTTGGATAACCAATATTGGTCACTATAGTACCTGAATAACCACCTAAAATCTTAGGAGTCAAGGTCATGAGTGAGCTAAAAATTGCATATTGCACAGCAGTAAATGACACACTGGTTAAACTGGATAAAAATGCGATAAAAGCCGCGCCCGCTAAACCTGAAGCCAAGTTATCGACAATAATCGCAAAATATAACCATGCTGTGCTATATGGCTTAATCACCTTGCCCTGAATTTCAACCATATTGTTTGAAGATGATTGAACGATCGGCAAAGGTTGTATATCTACATCCAAAGCATTGCCTTCATGTGTGTTTAAATCGACCTGATAGGTTTGGCTGTGTTGTTGTACAGTTTGCTGTCCATTTAATAATACAGCTTGCAGTTGTTTACTTGGTGAGTCTGCCAAAAGCTGCCCTGCAATCGCTGCCGTAAAAATTCCTTGTGCATCTAGTTTTGCATCAAAATTTTGACCATCTAGCTGCAGTACAATTTTTTGCTGTTCGGTTAAGGCAGGCCCTGCATATTGCCCACGTACGACAATACTGTTGCTGGCTTCATTTTCGCTAATACGATTATCCGAAGTCAGTGGTAAAAACTGGAGTTGTGCAGTTTCAATCTCAGTTTGGTGCAAATACGGCATCGACACTAAACGTGACGGCGTATCGCCCGTTTGGTATTGCGCACGTACCTGAATTTCATCCTGTGTTGCTAAAACCTGACTAGGCACAGCCACTTTCCAATATCCAACTTCATCGGCCTGGGTTTGATATTGTTGCTGCCCCACAGAAACTTGCACATCGCTCAGTTGCTGTCCTGACTTCACCAGACCAATAAAAATAAGATTGGTGGATGATGCCAACACCGCGCCAACAAACATTAATTTCATAATGTTCATACGCTGTGCCAGTAAACCGCCCAAGAAGCCACCCACTAAACTGAAAATGACCCCATAAACCTTAACCGCTTCGGCAATTTGTTCTTTGCTAAAGTTCAAATCCTGATAGAACACATTGGAAATTACACCTGCAATAATGTCTGAAACTCGATAAAAACCAATCAAGAGTAATAACACCAGTGCCAGTTTCATGCCGTAGCGTTTAAAGAAATCTGCAACAGGATGCACCCATGTTTCAAATGCCATCTGTTTATTGACTGCGCCCAATTTGACCAAAATTGTGCCCATGCCTACAGCAGCCGCACCCGATGCAATAAAACGTAAAGCTTCTATAGAAAATAATAAAAATGCATCTTTGAGTTGGAGTTGTTGTTTTAAGGCTTCGGTAAAATTACCCGAAAAGACGTAGCACAATACAAAACTGAATACCGCAACAAAAAATACTGTCACCAGACGAAAATAGTCGCGTCGTTGATAATGTTTGCTGACCCGATTCACTTGCGGTTCACGAATCACCAAAGTCGTGATAATGCCAATCAGCATCACCGCAGCCATCGCCAAATAAGTAATTTTCCATGCACTATAAATATAGTTGCCTTTAGCAGTACCTAAAGATGCAGCCAAAAATAAAGCACCTGCCCCTGCAACAATCATCCCAATGCGATAGCCCGCGTTATAAGTCGATGCCAACACGGTTTGCATTTGAGTTTCAGCCAGTTCGATACGGTAAGCATCAATCACAATGTCTTGCGTGGCTGCAGAAAAGCCCAGTAATACTGCACCCAATGCCATTTGATATAAATGCGCCTGTCCCAAAGCTGGGTCAGAAAATGCCATCACCGCAATTGCACAAACAATTAAACATTGGGCGATGAGCAGCCATGCCCGACGTCGCCCTAGTTTTTTGGTTAAATAGGGTACGGGTAATTCATCAATTAATGGTGCCCAGACAAATTTAAAGGAATAACCCAAGGCAGCCCAACTAAAGAAAGTGACCGCACTTTTGTCAATGCCTGCTTCGCCCAACCACAAAGATAGACTGGAAAAAATCAGTAAAATTGGAATACCTGCAGAGAAGCCCAAAAACAGCATAATCAGCGCACGACGGTCTAAAAATGCCGTAAATGCAGCTTTCCACCCTGTATTTTGTGCTGAAGTTTGCCCAGTCTGTTGTGTGGTCATTCGATTATTATTTTCTATCAAGTCAAATTGTTGTTATTCAATCGCGGAATAGCTTCTGTTTCAACAGTATTTATGAAATTATCCACAACAGCCTTGTCATTTTGTAGTAAAAATTACGGCTTAGCTTGAATTTTCCGCTTAAACCTGTATACCTTTAAACTTCTAACTGCAATATTTCGTTTTGGATTTCTACAGTGACCCAAAGACTTGATCAAATCACCCCATCAATGACAACCAACACAACAACAGCAGCGCAAGATGAACAACAACCGCTTCTCAGCTCTGCCTTTGAACAAAGCGAAATACAAACGACTTTAGAAAATACACGACTCAAAGCAACACAACTAACCCATATTCCAAATTACGATAACATTCCCGCTTCGACCCGACGCATTAAACCGCTGAATAATTTTTTAGGACAAGATCGGGCACGCGCTTCGGTGGAAGCAGGTATTTCCCTGCCATATTCTGGCTACAATATTTTTGCAGTGGGTACGGCGGGATTGGGCAAACGTACCATGGTCAAGCGTTTGCTGCAGCAACATGCCAAGAGCATGCCCACACCGAATGACTGGGTTTATGTCAATAATTTCAAACACCCGCGCCAACCGATTGCCTTGCAACTGCCTGCAGGTCAAGCGCCTAAATTTCAAAGTTTGTTACATCAAACTTGGCAAACTATTTTAAAGCAACTCGAACGTCGCTTTACCGCAGAAACCTATCACAACCGCATTGAAATGATTCGTCAGCAAGCGGGTGATGAACAGCAACAAGCCTTAATTGAGCTGACCAGTGAAGGTGAAGAACTCGATTTAAAACTGATTGCGCAGGAAGATGAACATTGCTTTGTACCCGTGCATCTGAAAAATGACAAAATGCAGGAAATGTCTAAGGAAGATATTAACGCCTTGGACAGCAAAACCCGTGCAGAAATTGCGTCCAATATTCGTTATATGAATAAAAAACTGGAGCGTTTGGGTTTGCATTTAGGCGATTTAGAAGATGACGCACGTGACAAAGTACAAGACCTGAACCGTGATATTGCCAAACAAGTGGTAATGCCACGCATTGATATTATTCAAAATAAATATCCTAGTGTCGAAGGTTTGACTGAATATTTACAATACTATGCCGAAGATATTATTAATAATGTCGAGTTTGTTTTAGAACAGGAAGAAGATGATTTCCGTCCTGGCACCTTTAGCCGTATTCCTGCGCGCTACCAAGCCAATATTATTGTGACGCACAAACCCAACAGCGGTGTACCTGTTATTTTTGAAGATTTTCCAACCCATTACAATTTATTGGGGCATGTAGAACAACTCACGCAAAACGGCACCATTACCACTGACTTCACCTTAATTCGTGCAGGTAGCTTACATAAAGCCAATGGCGGCTTTTTGATGCTCGAAGCAGAGCAGTTACTGGAACAGCCTTATGCATGGCAAGGACTGAAACGCGCTTTAAAATCGGGGCAATTGAAACTTTCATCTTTGGAACACATGCTAACTTTAACAGGCAGCATTTCAATTGAACCACAAGCCATTCCACTAAATATTAAAGTGATTTTACTGGCAGAGCCTGAAATTTATTATGAAATTTTAGAGCTAGAACCCGAACTTGGCAGCGTGTTTAAAATCCGTGCCGACTTTACCGATACATTACAACGTAATGACGAAAACGAGCAGGCATATATGCAGCTGATTGCCGACTATGTGCAATCTGACAAATTATTACCATTTGACCGTTCTGCTTTGGCAGCTTTACTTACTGACTCAAGTCGTCAAGCTGAAGATCAAAGCTCACTCTCCTTACATGCCCTCACCTTGGGGGATTTAATTCGTGAATCGCATCACCATGCGGCACAGGCGGGCGATAAAACGGTTTCCGAACAGCATATCAATACCGCACTGGATCATCGCAAATATCGCTTAGGCTATTTAAGAGAACTGTACTGGCAAGATTTATCACGCGGTACGCAGTTAATAGAAACTCGCGGACATCGTTTAGGGCAAATTAATGCCCTGTCGGTCATTCACTATGCCGATGTCGAGTTTGGCTTACCTTCGCGCTTAACCGCCTCAGTCTATCAAGGCGGCGGCGATATTTTAGATATTGAACGCAGTGTTGAACTTGGCGGTTCTTTACATGCCAAAGGCGTGTTGTTGATGGCCAGTTTCCTCAAAGCACATTTTGGCCGTGAGCAAATTTTACATTTTTCTGCTGCCCTTGCCTTTGAGCAAAGTTATGGTCAGGTTGATGGTGACAGTGCAACAGTGGCAGAGCTTTCTGCTTTGATTTCTGCAATCAGCCAACTACCTATTGACCAATCTTGGGCCATTACAGGCTCCATGAACCAACTTGGTCAAGTACAGCCAATTGGTGGCGTGAATGCAAAAATTGAAGGTTTCTTTGATGCCTGCAAACTGCAAGGTTTAACTGGCAAGCAAGGCGTGATTATTCCACGTCAAAATATGCAGCACCTTATGTTGCGTAAAGATGTGATTGAAGCGGTAGAACAAGGTCAGTTCCACATTCACGCCATTGATACCATTGACCAAGCCTTAGAAATTTTAATGGCGCGTCCTGTGGGTAAACTCACTAAAAAAGGACGTTACAGTAAAGGTTCAATTTACGCTGCAGTGATGGAACAACTTGAGTATTGGCAAGCCATTGAAGATGGTGCTGAAATTGAAGAAGAGCCAAAGAAAAAGAAAAAGTCCAAGAAAGAAAAGGACAAAAAAGACCCAGAGAAAAAGGAAAAAGCGCAAAAAGCCAAGAAAAAACAGAAATCGGCTGAACCATCTGATGCGGCAACTTCTGATGAAGTCACTGCTGAGTCGGCTGAAACTGCTGAACTTGCAACTGAAAGTACTGCGGTAAACTAAGTGCAGTGATTCAAATCAGCTATTCAAGTGAATTCCAGATATAAAAAAAGCGCCAAGGCGCTTTTTTTATATCAACTTTTTTGTATGGATGACTTTGGTCTAGTGTGACCCAAGTCCAATACTTTAAGCTTCAGGTGCTGGGCTGTATTGCTCAACTAAAGGCTTTAACTCACCTTTCTGGAACATATCCAACATAATATCGCTACCACCAATCAACTCACCGTTAATCCACAATTGTGGGAAAGTTGGCCAGTTGGCAATTTTTGGCAAAGTGGTACGAATATCCTGATTTTCTAAAATATTCACATAAGCAAAAGGACGACCAATTTGACTGAGTGCTTCTACTGCGCGCGCAGAAAAACCGCATTGTGGAAATTGTGGTGTGCCTTTCATGTAAAGAAGAACAGCATGTTTAGCAATTTGTTCACGAATTAACGCTTCGGTATCGCGTACTTGTTCAGTCATTGGTAAATCCTCAACTCATCTGTGTGGCATTATACCCAAAACCGAGCAAAACAGTACGTCTAAAGCAATAAATCCAATTTTATTTACAATTAGGCTTTTCATCTGCAGTAGATTTTGCTTATATAAGTTTTTCCCTCCAACCTAACAGATAAGAGTTAGTCATGAATAACATTACCCTTGCTCCTGTGCAAACTGATCAACCATCACATTTGATGCCTGTATTTGGCCGTCAGCCGATCAGCTTTGTCCGCGGTCGAGGTTCTTATCTTTATACTGAAGATGGCACAGAATATTTAGATGCACTTACAGGCATTGCCGTATGTGGTTTAGGTCACGCACACCCTGCAATTACCGAAGCCATTGCAGATCAGGCGGCTACCTTAATTCACACCAGTAACTTGTTTGAAGTGCCGTGGCAGACTGCTGCTGCACAAAAATTGGCGCAAGTTGCTGGCATGGAAGAAGTGTTTTTTTCAAACAGTGGCGCAGAGTCTAACGAAGGTGCAATTAAAATTGCACGTAAATTCGGTCATATGCAAGGCGTAGCCAATCCTAAAATTATTGTTGCAGATCACTCTTTCCACGGTCGTACTTTGGCTACCCTGTCTGCAACTGGCAATAAAAAAGTTCAGGAAGGTTTTGCACCTTTGGTTGAAGGCTTTATTCGTGTGCCTTTTGGTGATGTCGAAGCCATTGAAGAAGCTGCGATTCAGCATCCTGATATTGTGGCTATTTTAGTCGAGCCGATTCAGGGTGAAGGCGGTGTGAATACTGCACCACAAGGCTTTAGCTACCTAGAAGACATCCGCCGTATTTGTAATCAACACAACTGGCTGATGATGCTGGATGAAGTACAAACAGGAAATGGTCGTACAGGTAAATTCTTTGCTTATCAGCACACCAATATTGTGCCTGATGTATTGACTACAGCGAAAGGTTTGGGCAATGGCTTCCCAATTGGTGCAGTCATGACTCAAGGTCGTGGTGTGGGCGTTCTTACTGCTGGTAATCATGGCTCAACCTACAGTGGTACTGCGTTAGGTTCACGCGTGGTTTACACTGTTATTGACACCATCCAGAAAGAAAACTTGGTAGAAAATGCAGCAAAAATGGGTGGCTACATTGTGGAACAATTGCGTCAACAACTCGCAGACCAAAATGTAAGCGTGCGTGGTTTTGGCTTGATGATTGGTATTGAATTACCAAAACCATGTGCAGAGTTGGTCGATATTGCCCGCGATGAATACAAAATGATTATTAACGTAACTGCAGGTTCTGTAGTGCGTTTATTGCCAACATTAAATATTACTCAAGCCCAGGCAGATCAATTGATTGAACGCCTTGTAGCAATGATTAAAAAATTCTTGGCTTAAATAAATCCCTAACAAAAAGCCGCAGTTTGAACTGCGGCTTTTTGCTAACTAAATGGTCGATCAGTATATTATCAACATTCAATTAAGATGCTTCTTGAAACACTCGCCCACCCGGCAATTGAGAAAAATATTGTTTTAAGGCTTCCAAACAACGATGTACTTTCATCGGTTGTTGCTCATGTTTGGAAATGATTGCATACAAGGTAAATGCGGGTAATTTCCACTCAGGCAAAATTTCAACCAAACTGCCATTAAGCAAATCTTTTTGAATATCCAAATGCAAAATTCGCGCAAGCCCATGCCCTTGCATACACAAAGATTTAGACACCAACACATTATTGGTCGATAGACGCGAGCCCAACTCTACATCCACATTTTCAGCAGTGCTGATATGCTTAAAATTGAGTTGCTGAAAATTCTTCATAATGGTTAATGGAATTAACTCGTGATGTTTTAAATCTTCAGGACGTGAAATGGGCGCGGTTTGATTTAAATAACTAGGTGATGCGACTAAAACTTGGTCAATAAGTGCAATAGGAATCACATGCTGGTTTTGATCTTCAATTATTGGACTCATACGCAGCGCAATATCAATACGACCATCAATCAGGTCAATGTATTGATTGTCGGTTTCTAGATGTACAGACAAGCCACGATGGGCAGACAGCCAATGAGAAAGTGCGGGAATCACATGGTTCGCGGCTAATTCTGGAGTGGTGGCAATTCTTAAATCACCGACCAAATCATCTCTTAACTCATTAATGCGTATTTTACCACGCTCAGCAGCGGCGAGCATTTCTTGACAACTGTGGAAAAAAGCTTGTCCTGCTTCAGTCAAACTCAGTTTTCTAGTAGAACGATGCAGAAGCGTGACTTCCATATCTTGTTCTAGTGAACGGATTTGCTGACTGACGGCGCTGGTGGTGATCCCTAAATCACGTGCTGCACCGCTAAACGAGCTTTTTTCAACAACACAAGCAAATACACCCATTGCTCGAAGTTGATCTAACATAAATTCCCTCTGAAATTATAATCGTTGCCCTCATCTATCGATAAAAGCAACTTATTGTATTATACGGTGAAATTTATGCTTTGTATTCGTGATATTTAATTTATTGGTAAAACATTAGTTGGATTGATTGGCTTGCCATCTAGACGTACCTGAAACTCCAACATGGTACGTGTTGCACCAGAAGAACCCATTTCAGCAATCTTTTGACCCGCTGTGACATTTTGACCACTGCTCACATTCATCTTACTGTTATGTGCATAGGCGGTGATATAACCATCAATGTGCTTGATTAAAATCAAGTTCCCATATTCTTTTAATCCATCTGCAGCATAAACCACCTGCCCATCTGCTGCGGCATAAATTGGATCGCCCACATTGCCACCGTAACGAATTCCTTTGATATTACTTGCCAAATTAAACTGTGCAATCACAGCACCTTGTGATGGTTTCACCCAGCGCAATGTGCTGCTACGCACAGGTGTACTTGGTGTGGTTGAGCTAGTGGTCGTGGTTGTAGTCGATGTTACCGGTGCAGGTGTCACAGGTGTCGTTGGTAATGTGACTGTTTGACGTTGAATTGGTGCAGCCTGTGTTACAGGGCGAGTGCTTGTTGTACGTGGTGCATTGCCCGCTTTCAAACGAATCGACTGCCCGACATAAATACGATACGGCGGTGCAATATCATTCATTTCTGCAATGCTGAGATAGCTCAAACCATAACGTGCAGCGATACCACTTAAAGTATCACCCGAACGCACAGTATAAAAATTCGGCGCTGTTGCATAACGCGCAGAATTATTCACTTGAGGTTTAGAGGCACAACCACTCAACACGACGGTAGCCACAACAGCACTTGATAACACTAAGGTTTTCAACAATGCTGTTGGTGTGCTAAATAAACGATACTGAAACACCACAGGCATTCTTTCCTCTCTACAAATTCTAAATATTTTCTATTGCGCTAAGAGTAGCAAAAAAGTCCTTGTAATGAGGCTTACAAGCTACTTTTTCACAAAGTTATAACATTAGTTAGCCAATTTGGGAAAATTGACTGTGCAATGATTGCAAAACGTCATAATTGGTGGCATCCATCTGAATTGGTGTCACGCTGACATAGCCATTTGCTACCGCAAAAAAATCAGACTCAATTTCAGTTAAGCCTTTTTTCGGTGCAGCCACTGCCTCGCCCGACAAACCAATCCAATACACTTGACGCCCTCGTGGATCGACCTGACTAGTAATTGGCTTAGATTGGGTACGCTGTCCTTGATAGGTAATTTTTGTGCCCTGCAACACTGGCACATCTGGAATATTCACATTAAAAATATGTCGTGCAGGTAAACTTGGTAAACCTTGAGCAATAAAGTCATGTACCCACTGCGCTGCCTGCATATAATCTTGCGGATGCTGATAAGCACGTACATTATGCCCTGCAAGTGATACCGCAATCGCAGGCTGTTTCATCAAACGTCCTTCAAATGCCGCACCGACTGTGCCTGAGTACAGTACATCATCCCCTAGATTTGCACCGCTGTTAATGCCGCTGACCACCAAATCAAATTCGAAATCGAACAATCCATTCATCGACAAATAGACACAGTCTGCAGGTGTACCATTCACTGCCCAGACATCTTCAGCAATTTGCACAGGACGTAATGGTCGGTCTAAAGTCAGCGCACTCGAAAAACCACTGCGTTCACTTTCGGGTGCAACAATCACCACGCGACCCAAAGGTTTTAAGGCTTTCGCCAAAGCTTGGATACCAGGTGCAAACACGCCATCATCATTGGCTATCAAAATATTCACAGAAAAATCTCAGATAAAACAAATATAAAGGTTATATACTAAAATATAGCAACGTCGGTTCAATCTTAAACTTGTTTGTGCCTGATTCATGCCTAAGCACATTTAATAAGCACACGACAACAAAATGACTGATCAGCACATTTCATTGAAATATACAAAAGATTATATATATTTAGCGCTTAACATCCATCCAAAAATATATGTGATTCTCATGATTTTAGCTTTGTCATTTCGTCGTTTATTGGGTCTAGGTTTTGCTGCTGTATTAACGCAGTCTGTAATTGCAGAAGATTTGACTGCAGCAGAAGCCAATACGATTGTGAAAGAAGATGTTGCAGCGGCACAAGTCATGACTGAAATGTGCCCTGCACTGATTGGAAAAAATGCAAAATTAGATGCCAATATTCAAGCACTGATTCAAACTTATCTACAAGATTATTCAGAATCGAACATGACGCTTGCCAAACTACAAGCCGACGCAGAATATCAATCCGTTTTAGCTGAAGCGCGTGAAGCAGCAAAAGATACAGCCAAAGAAGAGCAAAAAGTAGTGTGTCAGGAAGCTTTAGAATTAGCACTTTAAATCACATGATTTAAATACTATTTTGAGCCTGTAAATAATTTTGCATACTCACCCTTTAAGGCAAACTTTCAAAGTTTGCCTTAAATTTTATGCTTAGTTTTTATATCTGGTATTTTTCCACTATTATTTTACGCTTTATATCAAGCCACTGATTTTCAAATTTCAGACTTTAATCTTCACTTTTTATACATGATTTGCGCTCAGATCACACAGCTTTAATACATTTTCACTCTTTCAATTCGCAAATAAATGATTCATCTTATAAGCACTTAAATGAATCGGTAGATTCAGTTCAAACAATATTTAAGGTACTTGATATGCAATTTTCTGGCTTAAAAAATTCACGTGCAGTTCATTTTTTTGGCGCAGTTGCGCTCAGTTTGGGTTTAAGTCAAGCCGCAATTGCGCAAGAAGAAAATATTGAAGTGACGCCATTACAACAAGTGACTCAGCAAGAATTAGCCGCTATTTATGTGTTATCTGAAGTTTGCCCTTCACTAGTCAAAGAACAAGATCAATTTCATCAGGGTTATACAAAACTTGCCCAAGAATATATGCCTAAAGAAAAAGACGCTGTTACTGCCTTAAGTAAACTCAGCAAACAAAAAAGCTTCCAGCCAATTTTAAAAGAAGCCCGTGCCGATGCCAAAGCTGCTGGAACAGCCAAAAACCAAGCAATTTGCCAAGAATTGACAGCATATAGCAGATAATACAATTTGGTTACAATACTTTTATCAATAAGCCGATTTCTCCCATAGAAGTCGGCTGAGCTTTGCCCTAAAATGCTAGCTCTTTTGTGCATACCTCAAGTATTGGAACCTCTTAGAATGACCCCAAAAAGCGCCCTTGCTGCATTATTACTATTACCAAGCTTTTCTTATGCAGCAACTGTCTTAGCTACACCACCAGAACTCAATAACAAATCATACGTTTTGATGGATTATGAGACGGGACAAATTTTAGCTTCAAAAAATGAAAACGAAAAACTCGCCCCTGCCTCAATGACCAAAATGATGACTAGTTTCATCATTGAACAAAAGTTATTAAAAGGCGAACTCACGGAAGATGAACAAGTCCGCATGAATGAGTCTGCATGGTGTCGTGGCAGCAGCACAGAATCATGTATGTATGTTCCTTTAAATGGCACAGCAACCGTACTTGAAATGCTACGCGGAATTATCGTGCAATCGGGCAACGATGCATCTAAAGCCATGGCAGAGCACATTGCAGGTAATGAAGGCACATTCGTTCACATGATGAATGAAGAAGCCAAACGTATTGGCATGAGCAATACCCAGTTTATGAACTCTACGGGTATGCCTGCTGAAGGTCACTTTTCTACCGCAAAAGATATGGCGACTTTAGCGCAGCACATCATCCATGACAGCTCAAAATACTACCCAATTTATTCTGAAAAAGAGTTTTCTTTTAATGGAATTAAACAAGGCAACCGTAATGCCCTGTTATATACCGACCCAAGCGTGGATGGTTTAAAAACAGGTCATACCAACGAAGCGGGTTACTGCTTAACCACTTCATCTAAACGTGGCCCAATGCGTTTAATTTCGGTGATTTTTGGTGCGCCAACCATGCAAGCTCGTGCAACTCAAACTCGTGAATTGTTAGCTTGGGGTTATGCAAACTACGAAACTGTACGTGTACAGCCTGCCAACCAAGTCTTAGCTAAAGCAAAAGTATGGTACGGTAAAAGCAAAGAAGCACAAATTGGTTTGCCAGAAAACTTTAACGTGACCATGCCAAAAGGCAAAGCCAACCAAATTAAAACTCAATTGGTGGTTCAACCTAAATTGACTGCTCCTTTGAAAAAAGGTCAAGTGATTGGTAAATATGTCGCAACCTTAGATGGTAAAGTGATTGCTGAAAAACCATTGGTGGCGTTGCAGGAAGTGGAAGAAGCGGGTTTCTTTGCACGTATGCTAGACCATATCAAACAATTCTTTAGCAACTTATTCTAAGATTCATAAGCTTAGACTAAAGCGCAAAGCACACATGCCCGCATGTGTGCTTTTTTATTTTATACTGTCCTCAATCCTAAATTTATAAGCTAAAGATTTGTCCATCATGAAAAAAAATGTGCGTGCTTATTTAGAGCAAACCCCAAAAATTGACGCAAGCTGTTATGTAGATGAATTGTCGGTGGTGATTGGTGATGTGCATTTGGCCGCAAATGTATCGGTTTGGCCATTTGCCGTGATTCGTGGTGATGTTAACCATATTCGGATTGGTCAAAATTCCAATGTGCAAGATCATGCCATGCTGCATGTTAGCCATAAAAAAGCCGACAAACCTGAAGGTTCACCGCTGATTATTGGCGAAGATGTCACAGTTGGACATGGTGTGACCTTACACGGCTGCACCATTGGCAATCGGGTGTTATTGGGCATCAACACAATTGTTTTGGATGATGTCATTATTGAAGATGATGTAATGATTGGCGCAGGGTCTTTAGTGCCACCGCGTAAGCGTTTGGAAAGTGGCTATTTGTACGTGGGTAGCCCTGTGCAAAAAGTTCGTCCTTTAACCGACAAGGAAAAAGAGTTTTTGCCTTATTCTGCACGGCACTATGTAAAAGTGGCGGGGAATTATCAATAATCCACCCCTCAAAGTTCTTTTTGATTGTTGTAATTTGAGGGATTACACGTTCTGCACCGTTAATTTTAAACTCAGTGTATGAATGACATGATTAATCTTATCAAATCGAGAGGCTGAATCTTGACTTAGAGTTTTATACAAAGCTTTACGGTCAATATCTGCCTCTTTTTCTATTTGTGCAATAGCTTTGACTTTGGCAACAACACCTAGCGCAAATGAGATCACATCCAGCATCACCAAATGAATCAAAGAACAAAGTACCCCTCACATCTTCCCACAACTACACAAACCTACATTTACAGTTTTAAAGAAATCCCCTTTCAACATAGCCACATCCCCCTAAATTTTGTAGAATATGCGTTTTACCCCATGGTGCTTTTCAATGACCGCTTGGACTGCTCACGTTACTGTCGCCACCGTTATCGAAAAAAACGGAAAATTCCTGTTTGTTGAAGAACATACAGAAGGTGTGACGCATAGCGTGTTTAATCAGCCTGCAGGGCATGTTGAAGCTGGCGAAAGCTTAATTGAAGCAGCAATACGTGAAACCATGGAAGAAACTGGGCATCGGGTGAAAATTAATGCCTTACTCGGTATTTATAGCTATACTCCGCCTATGTTTCCTGACCGCACCTATTATCGCTTCTGCTTTCTAGCCGAATCGCTGCAACATGATGCGCAAGCCCAGCTCGATTCCGATATTATCGGTACTGTGTGGATGTCTGCAGATGAACTGGCTGAATCGGCACGTGCCCGAAGTCCGTTGGTACTGAAAGCGGTTCAAGATGCGCTCAGTGGTCAATCTTATCCTTTATCGCTCATTTACGAGCACCAAAATTCTCCCCTTATTTCTAGTTTGGATGCCTAATCCTATGCAACAACGTGTCATCGTCGGTATGTCAGGTGGTGTAGATTCATCTGTTTCTGCTGCACTTCTACTTCAACAAGGTTATCAAGTTGAAGGGCTTTTCATGAAAAACTGGGAAGAAGATGACGGCACTGAATATTGCACCGCGATGGAAGATCTTGCCGATGCGCAAGCGGTGTGCGACAAGCTAGGCATTAAGTTGCATACAGCCAACTTTGCGATGGAATATTGGGATCGGGTTTTTGAGCATTTTCTTGCCGAATATGCCGCAGGACGCACGCCAAACCCAGATATTTTATGCAATAAAGAAATTAAGTTCCGTGCCTTTTTAGATCACGCCATGAATTTAGGTGCAGATTTTATCGCCACAGGTCACTACGCTCGTCGTGGTGGAACGCAGTACAACTCCAAAGGTGAAGCATACGCTCCACTGTTACGTGGTTTAGATAAAAATAAAGATCAAACCTATTTCTTACATGCAGTGCATGGTCGTGAAATCAATAAAACCTTGTTCCCTGTGGGCGAAATTGAAAAGCCGCAAGTCCGAAAAATTGCCGAAGAACTAGATTTAGTCACTGCCAAGAAAAAAGACTCGACAGGGATTTGCTTTATTGGTGAACGTCGCTTTAATGATTTCTTAAAACAATATTTGCCTGCTCAAGCTGGAAAAATTGTTTTAGACGATGGCAAAGAGGTTGGTGAACATCACGGCTTAATGTACTATACGCTCGGTCAGCGTGGCGGGATTGGTATTGGCGGCTTAAAAGGTGTTGCTGAAGGTGCATGGTTTGTCCTGCATAAAGATATTGAAAACAATCGTTTAGTGATTGGTCAAGGTCATGAACATCCACTCATGCAAAGCACTATTTTATGGAGCGAAGCAATTGATTGGGTGGCAGGTGAACAAGAAATTCCAGCGTCAGGCTTCCGTTGTACTTGTCGCACTCGCTATCGCCAAGATGATCAGGACTGTGTAATTTTCAATGATGACAGCATGCCTGGCGGTGTACGTGTGGAATTTGATGAACCACAACGTGCAGTCACTCCTGGTCAAAGTGTCGTATTCTATTCAGGCGAAATGTGTTTAGGCGGTGGTGTGATTCACCATACCAATGCACCTAAACCCGATTTTATTTAAGGATTGTTTTGGATGACAGAGTTACCGTTTCAACAGTCACCAACTCTGAATGTTCGCCAAAATCGTGCCTTGGCGTTAGCGGGTGTGTTTCAAGCCACCCAGCTCACGCACATGACTGCACTCACAGGCAGACAAAGTATTGGTGAAAGCGGTAACTTTTATTTTGAGCAATTAATTAAAGCCAGTTTAAATATCCGTCCAAGTAGCAATCACAGTTCGCAAACTTTGGATTTTTTTAATCATTTGGCCGATATTTCTTTGGGTTTAAAAACGCTAGAAAGCAGCATCAACCAACCTTTTAATACTGCTCCTAAATCGCGTTTACCTAAACTATCCAATACCAAACTACCCATGTCGTATGCGATGGCACTCTTACAATTAGAAAAGAAAGTGTATAGCAATCCTAAATACGTCGAAATTATTGAGCAGTCACAGCAAAAAATCTTAAAACAACTTTCATTTTTTGATCATAACTATTTGCATCCCAGTATTATTGCCAATTTAGCCCAAACCTATGTCGATACTGCGGGACAAATTAACCCGCGCATTATGGTACGTGGCAATGCAGAAGCATTTAAGGATTCTGCACATACCAACCGAATTCGAGCTTCGCTTTTTACAGGCTTACAAATGGCACACCTTTGGCGTCAACTTGGTGGCAGTTCATGGGGCATGGTATTTAGCAAACGTAAATTATTACGTGATATTCAAGATCTGGCGCGTTTACAGTATCAGGTGGTTTAAACCATGCTGAACACGCTTTTGTTTTAGGTTTAATTCCAAAGTTTAAGGAATCGATATGAACGCTTTAACCGCACTTTCTCCATTAGATGGGCGCTATGCAAGCAAATGTGATGCTCTCCGCCCTTTCCTCTCTGAGTTTGGTTTAATCCATGCTCGTGTGACTGTTGAAGTGCGTTGGTTACAAGCGCTTGCCAATCGTCCTGAAATTACCGAAGTACCTGCTTTCAGTGCTGCAACGAATGCTGCATTAGATGCAATTGTTGCAGATTTCTCTGAAGATGATGCCAACCGCATTAAAGAAATTGAACGCACCACCAACCATGACGTAAAAGCAGTTGAATATTTCTTAAAAGAAAAAATTGCCAACATTGATGAGTTAAAAAATGCAGGTGAGTTCATTCACTTTGCTTGTACTTCAGAAGACATCAACAACTTGTCACATGCTTTAATGCTTAAAAATGGTCGTGAAGTATTGGTTGCAGCGATGCAGCAAATCATTGATTCGATTGTTGCATTGGCAGAAAAACACGCAGATCAACCAATGTTGTCACGTACTCACGGTCAAACTGCAAGCCCAACAACTTTGGGTAAAGAAATGGCAAACGTGGCATATCGTCTTGCACGTCAAATCAAACAGTTCAAGCAAGTTGAGCTTTTGGGCAAAATCAATGGTGCAGTAGGTAACTACAACGCTCACCTTTCTGCATACCCAGAAATCAACTGGCCTGCACATTCTCAAGCATTTGTAGAATCTTTAGGTTTAAGCTTTAACCCATACACGACTCAAATTGAGCCACACGACTATATGGCAGAATTGTTTGATGCGCTACGTCGTTTCAACACCATTCTAATCGACTTCAACCGTGACGTTTGGGGCTACATCTCACTTGGTTTCTTCAAGCAAAAACTGAAAGAAGGTGAAGTTGGTTCTTCAACCATGCCGCACAAAGTAAACCCAATTGACTTTGAAAACTCTGAAGGTAACTTGGGTATCGCCAATGCAGTCTTGGCTCACTTAGGCGAAAAATTACCAATCTCTCGCTGGCAACGTGACTTAACTGACTCGACTGTATTGCGTAATATGGGTGTTGGTTTTGCACAAAGCTTGATCGCATTTGAAGCTTGCTCTAAAGGTATTGGCAAACTTGAATTGAACGCACAACGTATTCTTGAAGATTTAGACAATGCTCAAGAAGTATTGGCTGAGCCAATTCAAACTGTGATGCGTCGTTATAACATCGAAAAACCATACGAAAAATTAAAAGCTCTTACACGTGGTCAAGCTATGACACGTGACATGATGGTAGATTTCGTGAATGGTAATGAGTTGGAAGGCGTTCCTGCAGCAGATCGCGCACGTTTAGCGACAATGACGCCTGCAACTTACACAGGTAATGCAGCTGAACAAGCAAAACAAATTCAAGATTTAATTGCTAAAATCTAATTTGTAAAAGCATTCATCACAATACAAAAATGCGAAGCTTCGGCTTCGCATTTTTATTAGAATAAAACAAATCTTCCAACTTAAACATCACATGCAAAATCAATTCCGCATTCAACATTACTGTGCTTTAGGCTTGGTTATACTCGCCATGCTTGCTGCCAGTATTCAACCACTGGAATTTGAATCGTATCTACTGCATCAGGCAGGCACAGTTTTTATGCTCGCGGCTTTATTGATTGCGTTTAAAAAAGTAGGACTGAGTTTTTCTAGCTTTGTGCTGTATTTAATATTTTTACTGATTCATATTGTCGGAGCACATTATCTGTATTCTTATGTGCCCTATAATGATTGGATTTTGCACAGCTTTGGCTTCAATTTAGATCAGAGCATGGGTTGGTCACGCAATATGTATGACCGTTTTGTGCATTTGGCTTATGGTATTTTGCTCTATCCTGTTTTATTGCGCTTGTTTGAAGTCTGGTTTCCAAAAAACAAACCTATCGTTTTATATCTTTTGGTCATTCAATTTATCATGGCAAGCAGTTTAATTTATGAATGGGTGGAATGGCTCATTGCGCTTGGCTTATCGCCAGAAGATGCTGAAAATTATAATGGTCAGCAAGGTGATATTTGGGATGCACACATGGATATGCTTTTAGCAACGATAGGAGCAATGCTGATGGGATGCTTCTACTTGATCAAGAAACCCTAACAGGATGCCTCTTTCGTACTAAATCCAAATTTATTGCCAATACCACCACCAGAAGCCAGCTAAACTTGCGACTGAAATCATCCAGATCAACACCGTTAATACTGCAGGTTTACCTGAACCCCAAAACATGGTTTTGGCAAGCCATTTTTTAAACAATACGCTGCTTAAAGTTAAGTGTAAGCGTCCGCTGAACACACCTTCTGAATTCATCCTATAAGCCTTAATTTAGTCCCCACTTAGAAACAAGTGGGGACTTAAATTTATGACTACAAATAATCAGACATCCATCGCATCTCTTGCGAAAAAACGAAGAACATACAGTGCTGAATTTAAACAGCAGATCGTTCAGGCTTGTAAAGCACCGGACGTTTCAATTGCTTCAGTCGCTTTGCAACATGGATTGAATACAAATCTTGTATCCAAATGGATTCGCTTAATTGATGCTAAGCCAGGGAGTGATCGCTCACCACTACCGAATAAACCTGCATTTATTGCCTTATCTTGCTCTGCACCATTAGATCCTACTCCTACTGACATGTTAAAAGTTCAAATTACTTTACCCCACTCAAAAGCAAAAATTGGCTTGAAATGGCAAGTATCGAAAATATCTGCTTTAGCAGAATTACTCAAGGTACTTGCAACATGATCCGCATTGATGAAATCTGGCTTTCTACCCAACCTCTGGATATGCGAGCAGGGATGGATACGGTCATGGCGCAGATTATGAAAGCCTTTGGCTCAATCAAACCGCATTGCGCCTACCTGTTCTGTAATAAACGTGGTCATCGTATGAAAGTGTTGGTACATGATGGACTGGGCATCTGGCTGTGTGCCCGGCGTTTGGAACAGGGTAAATTCCACTGGGCTAAAGTTCACCAGGGTGAAACCGTGGCCCTCAGCCCGGAACAGTTACAGGCACTGATCCAAGGTTTGCCCTGGCAGCGCATTGGACGACAGCAAGTGGTAACAATGCTCTAAACCAAGCTCGGCTATTCTGCTATTCTCCAAACGTTCTATTTCATTCTTCTCATGACCTCAGGCATACTGCGGTCATGAATACGCTGCCTGACTTAAGCCAACTGACCCATGAACAACTGCTGGAATTCACCAGGCAGTTGGCGATGCAGCATCAGTCTCTGGCACAATCAAATCAAGAATTAGAAAAATCAAACCAGCAATTAGATGCCAGAGTTCAACATCTTGAAGTCACCAATCAGCAATTAGATTCTAAAGTTCAACATCTTTCTATTCTCAATCAAAAATACGAGCATGAACTCGCACTATTTAAACAGCACAAATTCGGCAGTAAAAACGAACATCTCACTGCAAAACAAATCCATCTGTGGGATGAAGCGGTTGAAGAAGATATTGCCGCGGTTGATCTAGAACTGGAACGGCTAAATGCAGATAAAACCAATGCAGCGACACAGAAAGCCAAAACCAATAAACCTAAACGTCGACCACTGCCAGATCATCTACACACCATCCGTATTGAGCATGAAC